>DATBHW010000026.1 GCA_036557285.1 Ktedonobacterales bacterium | reverse complement strand
ACCTATCGCTGCCAGGAAGGCGCGGGGGTCATCTGGTCGGGGTGAGAGGACTTGAACCTCCGACCTCAGCGTCCCGAACGCTGCGCGCTAGCCGACTGCGCTACACCCCGAAAGATTCTGGCTATTTGGTTGTCGAGTGCCAAGAGAAACGAGCAGCGCCATCTGTTATCACTACTCATCTCGTGTCCTCGCGCCCCTTTGCGTAACTAGTATAGCATAGTTTCCGCTTGACGGTCAAGCAGACGAGCGAAGATTTCTCGTCGCCGGTTGCGCAAAGATCGAAACCCTCTTTTTTTGACTTCTTGCCGCCCTGAAGACTACAATGAGGTCTGGTATCACAATTGCAGGCACACAACGCTATACGGATAGATTACGGCTCATCAGGTACAATCACAGGAGACCTCAGGTGATAGAGGATAAGACCAGAGCAGAGGCCGAGCGTTACTTACAACGCGGCATCTCTGCCAGTAGTGAGGGGCGCATTGATGCGGCAATGGAGGCATTGCTCCAGGCAGAAACACTCTTCCGCCAGCTCAACGATATTGCCAGGCTGGCCGAATGCCGTACTGTAATGGGGGAGGCGCAGCGGCAGAACGGGGCATTCGATCAGGCGGCTTCCAGTTATGAACGAGCCATTCGTTTTGCCCAGGAGGCGCGCCAGCCGACTCTGGAGGCAAATGCCACGCTGGCCTTGGGACATATTGAACGCCTGCGCAGCCAAAACGACCGGGCACGCGGCTGCTACGAGCGCGCCGCGCGCCTTTTCGAGCAGCAGAGTCAGCCGACAGGCCAGGCCAGCGCGCTCCTCGCGCTTGGACATATTGAACGCGGGCGCGGGCATCTCAAGCAAGCCAGGAGCTATTATGGCGACGCTGGACGCACCTACCAGCAGATCAATGACCAATTGGGGCGGGCAGACGCGCTGCGCGGCGAAGGCGATATGCTGCGGCAGCAGCGCCATTTCGATGAGGCCAGCGCGCGCTATCAGGAGGCGCTGGAAATTTCCGAGCGGGGGCAAGATAGCTTTGGCACAGTTGACACCCGGCTGGGCCTGGCGCGCTGTTACCTCCAGGCTGGGCAATTGGATGAGGCCGCGCAGCTTTTCAGCCAGGCCGCGCAAAGCGCCAGTGAGCTTGAATATGCGCTTGGCAGCGCCGATGTGTTTTTGGGGCTGGCCGCCCTTTCGATGGAGCGGGGACGACCTGACCAGGCGCTGGCAAGCGCAGAGCGCGCCGCTGAAATCTATCGCACTGCCCGCAGCGGCCAGGGTGAAGCCGATAGCAACCGCATCCTTGGCGAAGTCCACATGCGACGTGGACAGCTCTATCAGGCGCAAGCCGTTTTCGAGCGCGCCACGCGCACCTATAAAGCCGTCAAATACCGCCCCGGCCTGGCCGAAGCAACTCTTGGATTAGCCGAGGCGCTGCGCCGCCGCACTCAGCTTGATCGCGCCCGCGACACCTTCAGCGAAGCGCGCCAGATCGCCCAGGACATGGAATATACACTTGGCGAGGCAGCGGCCATGCTGGGGTTAGGCGCGATTGCTCACCAGCGCGGACAGGTAACGCAAGCTGAAACATCCTATCGGGATGCTGACCAGCACTTTGAGGAGGCAGCATACCTGCTGGGCCAGGCTGAGGCTCAGCTTGGCCTGGCGCGTCTGGAAATGGAGCGCGCCCATCTGGACGAGGCCGCTGCCCAGGCTAACAAGCTCGTTGAGCGGCTGGCAAGCAGCAGCGGCCAGGTGAGTTGGGCGCAGGCGCTCTTGCTTCAGGCCGAAATCCTGATGAGTAGAGGACGCCTTCAGGAAGCGGCAGCCGCTTTTACAACTACTCGCCTGGCCGCGCAGAAAGTCATCGCGTCGGCGGTGGAGGCCGAGGCGTTGTTGGATCTGGCGCAGGTCGAGCTTGAACAGGACCAGATCGAGGCCGCCGCAGCGCACTATCATGAGGCTGGAACGGTGGCCCGCGCCGCAGAAGAACGTATCAGTGAAGGACTGGCGAACACGGGCCTCGCCAGCGTCATGCTGCGCCGCGAACTCTGGGACGAGGCGCTGGAGCGCTTCCAGGAGATGCTGCCGCGCTTCCGAGATGTTGGCGATGCCGACGCTCACGGAGGCGCCTTGATCGGTATCGGTCTGGCGCAGCGTGGGCTGAGCAACTATGGCCCCGCTTTGCAAGCCTTTGCCGAAGCGGCAGAACTCTATCGCGCCGCCGAACAACCGCTTGGAGAAGCCCAGGCTCTCTATGGGCATGCCAGCGTTCTGGTCGCTCAGCAGCAGGTGGAGGAATCCACGCCCGCCTTCGATGCGGCCATTGATCGAATCGAGCGCACCATGCCGCATTTAGCCTTGGCGGATGATCGGGCCGCCTTCTTGCGACGTTGGCTCAATCTTTACAGCGATACGATATTGAGCAACCTGCGCACAGGCAGAGATGAACGCGCCCGCGCGCTGGCAGAGTCGTTTGCCTCGCGGGCAGGCGCCGCTGAACTGGCCGCACAACTAAAAATATTTGAAGAGCATATTACGACGAAAGGCAGCAACCTGACCAAAGAGCAGCAGGAACAAAATAAAAGCCTGGCTCGAAGAATTAGCGACCTGCGCAAGCGGCTCAAATAAGCGTTTCTGGCGCGTTAAGGGCGCGCGCCAGAACCAAACATCGCGCCTCCTTGTCTACAAGGTTGCATCTCTGCTCCAGCCGCCGTATCATAGGCTTGAGAGGAGAGTTTCTTTCCAAAGCAGAGCAACGCACGAGAGAAAAATTCATGACAACTGGCATCACTACGCCAGCGCATTTCTCAGGTTCTCCCAGGCAGATCGGGGGGCATGGCAGAGGACCATTACCATCAAACCTGCGCCCCCCTGGAGGGTAACACCATGCAACTGCGCTTCTTGCAAGGGGACGCCCAGGCGCCCAGGGGTCACGCAATCCTGTTTGCTCGCAGCAGCGCCAACCCGCAGCGCGTGCTTGCCGTCTATTGTATCGTGCTCCCTATTCGGTTTTCCATTGGGAAGTTCATCCCACCCATCCTGGCTGCCCAGATGCCCGCAGAAGGCTTACGCGAAGCTGCGGGCTTGAATTATGTGCCTATCCCCCCGATGCTGGAGGAGACCGACAGTCTGGACCAGCTAGAGCGTCTCGCTGAGCTGCGTGGTGACGATCTCTGTGAGATCAGCTCCAGCGTCAGCCCCGATGATGAAACCACCCGCTTCACTTTGCCTGCCGAAGCAGGCGAAGCCTACGCCAGTTTGTATATGAACTACGCCAATGCTTCGCTCGCTCAATTGGAATCAGCACCTCACCGCGAGCAGATCAGAGATATGCCGCTCGACGATCTGGATGTGGAGGCGCTGTTGAGCGGCGGCCTTTCCGAGCGGGACCGGCTGGAGGAACTGGCAAAGCTCATCGGCACAGCCCGCTACGCATTGGAAGGAAAAGACGCGCGCTTACTGCGCGAAACCGAGCAAAAGCTCCGGCGCACTGCCGAGCCGCTCCCCGAAAAATACAAGGCAAGCGAACTCATTAAGGCTGCTCTGGAGCCGAACGAACGAGGCTTGAAGCTGGCAAAGCTGTACCTGGAACGCGCTAATAAACTGCTCTATGAGCAATATGCTGAAATCCCGCAGATTGAACGCGATATTCGTGCGCTCACCACCGATGCCTGATATTTGAACACAGGGTTATTCTCATAATGGAGGTAGATTGTTCCAGTGTCTGTGAAACATACCACCGATTACGCGCCATTGATTGATGCGGTTGCCAGCGCCAGAGCCGACCATATTGCGCGGGAGGTTGTCCACCTGCTGCGTAGAAAAGTCTCACCCTTCTTCATCATCGGGAACGCGGGCGTTCCTGCCGCCTGGGGCGATACAGAAGGCCATCAACTCTGCACGCTTGCCGCTGCCGGGCATATTGCCGATTGGATGCGTTACATCCCGGCCAGCGGCGAAGCAGATGATGAAGAGCGCCGCGTGCTTGGCCCTGCATTGCCATTGACGCAGGCGTTGTCCTTCGCTGCTCCCGCCGTCAAGGCCGGAGAACGGACTCAACCGGCGCTGCCAGAGCCACTCTTTCCCGCCAATATTACCCATCCCCAGGGCATGGATGGCGCGCTGCGTGAAGCGGTATGCGCCGGACAGGCTCATAAAACGATGCAGCTTCTGTTAGGTTATTATGCTACCGGCACCGATTATCGCTCCTATCTGACGAACGTTTACCGCGCCATCACCGAACACTATACTGCTGACGGCCACATCTTGATCTTCACCCATCGCTCCAGCCAGGTTCTTGATATGGCCGGTTGGGCCGATAAGCTGCCGCCATTTATATCCTGGCTGGCTCCGCACCTGGCAAGCACGCTCCCCGATGCCCCTTTCCTGGCCGAAGCCCATGCCTTCCTGAGTCATCCAGCCCACGATTTGAAGCCCCTGCGCACGCGCCTGGCCCCGGCCAACGATGCAGCCGCCGGGCCAGAGATACTTCGGTCCATCCTGCAAGGCACACTTGAGGAAACCTGGGCAGCAGTCCTGACAGCCCTGAAGGATGGCGCCAGGGGGCATGCGGTTGGCTCAGCCATTGTGCTGGCCGCCGCGCGCCGCTTCTTGAATACCCCTGAGAGTGATGCAGCCGCCGTCACGCGCGCCGCGCATGGCCTGCTGGTTGCCAGCGCCGCGCGCACGGCGGTATCTCAGATTCAGGATATTGAAGTGCTGCCCATCCTTTTCATCGCCGCTGCTGCTGTCAACTCGCTGCGCGACGTGGAGCAGATTGAAGCCTCCCAAACGACCGCTCCCACCAGGTCAAGCGCAGGCAGCCTGGTTGGTGGTATTCTGGCTCCCGTATTGCTGCGCTCATTGGAGCAGCAGCTTGAGGCTGAAGATGAGCAGTCTGCCCAGGTATCGGCGCGCCGCTATCTCCAACTCGGCCACCCGGCACGGGGTCTTGTGGCAACTATTGCCTCTGTGGCCTGTCAGGGGGATACCAGTAGTGACCAGGGCCATACGCTCCTGCTCGCCCAGGCAGCCGCCGAAGAGTACCTGGCCCTGCCGCCGCATCTGCAAAACGAAGGGGAGACGCTCCTCTCGGTTGGTGTACGTGCCGCTGCGCGCCGCCCCAAGGAGACCCATATCCTGAAGGTGGTGCTGCGGACAAGCGCATAGAACAGACGCTCATCGTCATTCACCTGGCAGGAGAGGCAAATAGCCCGTTTGGGCTGTTGAAATTGACAATTCACAGCTCTGCTAGTAGAATAAGCCGCCAGATACACAAGCAAGAACACGTCTGGCGGCTTATTGATCTTCATAGGCGGAGCGAAAAGGATGCAAACACTTACACGGGCAGGCATTCATCGGGGTCAACTTTTCTTTGGCCTCCTGGCACTGCTGGCAATGCTATTGGTGGGCTGCGGCCCAAGCAACGGAAGCGCAAGTCAACTCGATGCCAATCAAGTCTTTACCTGGCCCCTTATTCACGTAGCAAACTTTAACAGGCTCGTCCTCGATCCGGCCAACGTAACAGACCTCTATTCCGCCACCGTCACCAATGCCATCTACTCAGGGCTGGTGACGACCGACCGCAGCCTCAATGTCATTCCCGATCTGGCAACCGCCTGGGAAATCAGCCCTGATGGTCGGACCTATACCTTCCACTTGAGACCCGACCTGCACTTCAGCGATGGTGCGCCGCTCACCGCGCAAGATTTCGCCTACAGTATTAACCGTGCGCTCGATCCAAACATCTGTGTTCCGGTTTCGGGGCCAAACTGCAAGGGCAGCCCTCCCGCCGGCATCTATCTGAGTAACATCAAAGGCGCCAGTGATCGGCTCAGCGGAGCCATTCCAACGCTGTTGGACGTCGGTTTGCTGGTTCCAGATGCGCAGACACTGGTGATTAAATTAGATCAACCTGTGGCCTACTTTCTCGAAGCATTGACGTACCCCACCGCCTTCCCGGTGGAAAAAAAGCTCGTCGATCAATATGGCAACAATTATCCACAGCACAAAGACTGGACCACGCACCTGGATGAGGGCGGCAGCAGCGGCCCCTTTATCATCAAATCCTATGAGGACACGAAACTCACCCTGGTCCCGAACCCATACTGGTTTGGTCCAAAGATCACCCTCAAAGAGATCGTTCGCCCCTATGTAGCCGATCCGGTTGATGCGTACAGTGGGTATCGGCAAGGGAAGTACGATTATAGCGAGGTGCCTTCCCAGGAATATCAGGCGGCCAGAGATCAGGAAGACTTTCATGAAATTGGCCTCCTCCAGACCAGCTATATTGGCCTCAATCAAGGCTCCCCACCATTTGATGACGTGGACGTTCGCCAGGCTTTTGCGCTTGCCATCAACAAACAATTGATTGCCGACCGTGTCCTCAACGGCTCAGCCTATCCCACCAACCATATCATCCCACAGGGTATGCCCGGCTTTTACACAGCCCTGACGGCGCCAGGCATCAATTCACGCACCGTCACAGGAGACCCCGATACAGCCAAAAAACTGCTCAACGATTATTACGCCCGCAACCCGGATGATAATGGCAATCTGTCTGTCGATCTGGCCTACACGAATGAAAGCACCGACACGGTGCGAATAGCACAGGCGCTCCAAGCCATGTGGCAAACTATTCTCCCCGGGATCACAGTCAATCTCAAGGGGATGACGTTCCATGATCTGGTAACAGCGGTTCTGGGCACCACTGTTGGCAACCACGACGGCGCTTTGCAGATGTGGATGCTTGGCTGGAGCGCCGACTACCCTGATCCGCAGGACTGGCTGAGTCTGCAATTCTCCAAGGGGTCTCCCTACAACGCTTCCAACTATCAGGATGGGAAAGGCTACACTGCCTGGAAGCTGATGAGCCAGGCAGATATAGAGCAAGACCCCACCAAGCGGATGAGCCTCTATAACCAGGCTGAGCAGCAACTGGTGAATGACTGCGCGTGGATTCCCTATATCCAGCCAAAGGGTATCTGGCGTATTAAGACGTACATTCAAGGCTTCAACCCCACGGCGCTGGATCTGCTCTCTGATCTGGATTGGGCCAACGTCCAGGTGCTTGCCCACTAGGCAGAGCAGACGCTTACGTCAGTGAGCCAGAGGAGCGGTAGAACGCAGGATGAACGCCTGCGTT
>DATBHW010000025.1 GCA_036557285.1 Ktedonobacterales bacterium | reverse complement strand
CTGTTCGGGAGCGGGTCAGGTGTTCGAGGTCAGCGCGTTCCTCGGGCGTCAGGTCACGTGTGGGCAGGGGACGGGGCATCGGGCACCTCCAGCAAGCAGATGCCCGTATTATAGCAGATACTTACCGGATGGACCACTTAGGTCCATATGCACCAACGCTTTCAAGAACTCCAATTTGTCAAAGGTGTCTCAGGGAGTCTGCCCATCTGCTAAAGTGTGCAGCTAGACTCGGACGCACCAATCTGGTATCCTGCGCGAGGCAAGAGAACCGTCTAACCCAATGAAGGGAGCGCCGCGATGCAGGCAGCAGCATACCGGTCAGCTAAGATGCAGGCGGTGAAACACATGCTCCAGGGGCAGCCCTGGCACGAAGCGGTGGCCGCTGCGGGCCTGCGGATCAGCCGTTCCACGGCCTACCACTTCCTCAAGCGGGTGCGTACCGAGGGCGAGGCGGCCCTGATCGATGGGCGACATGGACATGCCACCAAACTGCGCGCACCGCTACTGGCTGGAAGCGTACTGGCGTGACCACCAGGCGCCTATGCCCTTTTTCCGCCCCTGACCATGCCGTTCTGGCCTCCCCAGCAAACCTCGTTCAACCCAATCAGTGAGCAAGCGTTCCGTCACTGGATAGTGTCGTGCTCGCGCTTCTTCCAACAATTGAGCTTTAGTATAGCACCTGGGCAAGCTCGTAGATGCTATCATCGTATCCTCGTGTTGAGAGCAGAGAAACTCTTCCGACCTCCTTCTGCTCCCTATATTTCATACATTCCTGCAACATGCATCCCCTTTCGCGTTATCAAGGTTGCGGGAGGCAGCTTTCGCTGCCTCCCGCAAGCCAGTGTCACTAGTGCATAATCACGCGACCTGTTCGGAGATGATGAGATGGGGTTCATACGAGCAGTCAAAGTAAGCACAGATGCGTTCCGCCAATTGGCGAGCCGACAGCAGGCCGTCAAGCTCCACCACGTTGCGCTTGGCATGCACCCACTTGGGTTCAATCGGATTGAGCCAGGGGCTTTGCGTCGGCAACAGGAAGGGCAGGATGCGTACCCCTTTGCCCGCTTGCTTGACCTGCTGATGGTGCGCCCGTATCCACCTCCGCACCGCCTGGCTCTTATGCCAGGAGGCATTGTCCCAGATCAAGAGCCAATGGGTCTTCCCTTGCTGGTGCAGTCGCTGGCAGCACCAGTCCAAGAACTGACTGGTGATCGCGCTGACCGGCCGTCCGGTCACGAAGCGCAGCCAGATCTGCGAGCGGTCGGGGTCTTCGGGGGTTCCCTGCTGCCACAGGACCCCGTAGCAGGCCAGCGCTTTGGGGTCAGGGTCATCCTTGCGCCAGGCTTGTTCGACCAACCGCACGGGGTGGTCCGGACTTTGCCAGGCATGCGCCTGAGGCAGCGCAAAGCGGCTCCACCAGACTTCATCACCAAAGCCGATCGCCCAGGTGGGCTGGTGACTGGCCCAAGCAATCAAACGGTCTCGGGCGTTTTTTTTACCAGGTACTGCGGGTCGGGGCTGGTGATCCAGTGTTTGGCCCGCTTCCAGTTGAGGCCTAAGCGTTTGATCAGACGGCGGATACTCTCGTCGGACACGAGCGTGCTCGTCAGTCCCTGCTCGAAACTGACCTGGGCCACCAGGTCTAAGGTCCACAGCCCGCTCGCTTTGTCGAAGTCGTGGGGACTGCGATGCACCAGAGCTCTTACCTGCTGTGCGGCTTCCTCGGAGAAGGTCGTGCGCAGGCGGTGCGGGCGAGAGGAGCCTTCCTGGAAGACCGTCAGGCCCGTCGTATTGAACTCGTGGATCACATTGCGCACGGTCTGGTCGTCGCAGCTGAGTTGGCGAGCGATGACCGGAGCGCGCTCGCCACGGGCCGAGGCCAGCAAAATCTGGCTGCGACGCAGCACAAACGCATCGGACGAACGCAACCCAGCCTGGATCTGATGCTGCTCGTCTGGGGTGAAAGGTCGGGTAAAAATGGGGGGTCTCATGCCCTGTAGTATACCACATTCGCCATCACCTTTGGTGGAAATGCACTAGGACGATAGGCGCCGATTCAGAGCACTGACCAGCACTTGTACCCCGATGGACAACGCCAGGAAGAGTATCAGCTTGAGAGCGGCCTCTCCCGACCCGCTGGAATGGTGGCCGGCAGTGCGGTTGTATCGATTCCTCATCATTGCCCCCTCCTTTCTATTAAGGAATCTGCTGGATACCGTGCATTGGCGAGCACTCGCCAATGCACGGTGCGTTTCAGCTATCCAAAGCATAGCTGAAGCAGGCTGAAGCATCCAGCAAAAACAGGGGCAATTGAATGTAAGATGTAACAGGAATAATAAGACGGCACGACACACTAGCGAGGCCATGAAGGAAGCTGGCAAGGAAAGCCCTAGTCGTAGATGACCAGGCATTCATGTCTGAGGAAGCTTTACACCACCTCTCCCTACTTAGCAGCCAATATTAATCTGTGGAGCTCCTTTGAACATACTCCCAGAAGAACAGGAGTAAGGTTTCCAGTTGCTCAATTTGCTTTCTTGGTAAGGCCGTTGGCAGTTGTTGCCTGGCGCGTTCAATGGTCTTGCTATCTGCATCCTGTGTGAAAGGGATCAGTGGGAGTAAGCCTGGGAGTTCCGAGTGCAGGAGGGTCGCAGCCGACAAGCTGGTAATGTCGATGATGCGAAAGAACCATTGCAGCATTGGACGGCCATCGACCATCCACTGATAAGGTGAAGAGGGCGGGGCATGCCCCTTGGCGAGCCAGTAGAGTGTCGAGAGGACGGGCAGATGGGTTTCACACCAGACTCCGCTTCCCTGTTCAAAGATCGACTCAGAGAGCAGTGGATTGGGCGTTGCCTGCATCTGCAGATGCACCAGACCAATGTTGTGTCCATGCTGCACCCGGCAGAGATGGGAAACGACCACCTGCGCATCAAAGACGGGCAGGGGAGGAAGCGCTTTCTGAAAGGTCGTGCCCTTCTGGCCCCAGGCGAAGCGCACGAGGTCGGCAGCTCTGGTATCGAGCAACGTCTGAATAGCTTGCTCAAGGGTGGTCATAAGCTCCCCTTTTACCTGGTGGCTGACGCTTTAGCTTTTAGTATAGCAGAACCGAAACGGCATATGGCTTCTCGCTCGTTCAGCCCAGCAGGAGGGCAGGTCTGAACACGACATAGGTGAAGGCAGGCTGAATAATAATTGATCCAGAGGCTTGCTCATGAACAACCCTGTATCAGCTTATTCCTGGGGCGAGTGGCTCACCCCAGGATTTCGAGATACGGGCCCATCACACTGGTGACCCGGCACACCTGGGCAGCCTCCCAGAGCTCGCTTAGTGTCGCTCGCCGAGCGCGCCACGTCTCGCGCAAAGCCTCTACCGCAACATGCCACCCAAGTTTATAGCGAAACTTGAAGCAATCCGCCACGGTTTTGGCGGGGGAATACACCTGGATTGGTATCCCTTCCACCTGATGCGCTTGCATCCCGAAAGTCCAGGCCAATCCAGAGAAGCGAACGATGTGGAGCGGCCACCATGTGACGCGGGGCTGGTAGGTATCCCGCTCCAGAGCCAGCCACACTTCTCTCGGCGCCTGAGTCGTGAGATGATGAAAAGCCAAAGCCGAATGCAAACAGACCACTCCTGCCGGGACGCGCCCGGCCACTTCGACGAGCGGGGAGTGCTCGGACTGATCAACAGCAGGAAGGTGATAGAAGCCCCGCTCAATCTGCTGGAGATGCCCGGCCTGGACAAGCCGACGCAGATGTTCGCGGGCCAGGCCATGCGCGGCTAGATCACGAGAACGGAGTACCCCCAACTGGCGTGCCAAGGTGAGGACTTCCTCACATCGAGGAGAAGGGGAAGACACGGACATTGGTGACAATTCCTCCACATTTCCTGGTTATCTATAGCGTATTCGTCACATCGGTATGGGACCCATACTTGGGACGACCCACGTCCACTCCTCATACCATCATCTGGCACACAGGCGTCTCCGCCGCCTAGTGCCGTTTCACTGGTTGGAGCTCTCATCACCTGGCGCAAGAATGGCGCGCAGGTGGGCCAAATCAGCCTGGGCCTGCTCCCACTGCATCCATGCTCGCCCATACTGCGCGTTGAGCTGCTCGATGGCTTGCAGCAAGGCAACACAGGCGTTATGCACCGGCTGATAGGCCGCGGTAGGATCCGGCTGTTGAGGCGCTCGCGGTGGGACTGCGGCACTCCGTGGGGCGGGCGGCTTGGCTGGCGGCGCAGCCGGGGGCATTACCGGAGCAGTAGGCCGAGGTGGGGGCTGCCCAAAGGTTGGCGAGACGACAGTAAAGACACTGGACACCTGTTCCGGCTTATCAGGAACAACAAGCGGCAGCTCTTGAGGAGCGGAGGCGGGCACTTCACGGACTGGGGCGGCAGGTGGAGGAGGCGGTGCAGCTGGTGGAGGAGGCGGCGCTGAGGCTGAGTCGCGCGGCGGCCCGGCCTGCCGATCCCGCAGCGCCAGATACAGGTCGCGGGGACTAGGATGGCGATTGAACAAGGCCAGCAGAGCGCTTTTGGGCAGCGTTTGGAACGGATTGCCAGGCTGCGGGGCCGTGGTGAACCCTAAAAGCATGAGCGCTTTCCACAGCCACTCGCTCTGCTCGGGATGCGCCTGGATCTGCCGACGCAGCCAGGCGCGCAGTTCCACATCAGGCACGTTCCAGAGCCAGAGGGCATGAAAGGCGTAGCCTCCCTGACGCTGGAAGGCATCGCGCTCGCGGGTGGCCCAGCCCTGGCCCAGCCCCTGTTCCTGGAGAACATGCAGATGCAGCTCTTGGAGGAGCCAGCTGGAATCATAGCCGAAGCGCTCGCCCAGGTCAGCAAGCCAGTCCGTGAGATGCTGTTCCCAACCAGTGCGCTGCCCAAAGGGCGTGCGACCCCCTCCTTGTACCCCAGACGGGAGGAAGGATGGAAGCACGTCTTGCTGCGTCGCCAGCAGATGGTCGGTCAGCGCCTCCAGGGCGGCCAGCGGCTCCTCAGGCAGTGGCAGAGCGCGCAGCCGCGCCTGCACCTGTCCCTCTTCGCTCAGAATGGGTTCATAGAGGAGCGCTGGACTGCCAATGACGCCGCGCATATCGCTGATAAAAGCCAACCGCAGTTCGCGCAAGGCCCGCTCTCGCGTGACCTCTGCGGGCTTACCCACGCAGGCTTGAATGCGGGCATAGCGCGCCTGCTGGGCCTCGATTTCCACGACCTGGCAGAGCAGCGAAGCCACCCCTTCGGCTTTGGCCGCCTCGTAGCGGTGGAACCCATCAATGACCTCATAGCGCCAGGAAACCTCTGGTTGCCAGACACGATTCAAATGCATGGGGGCAAAGTGCCCGCTATGCTGCAGCGTCTTCCGAAACGACTGCACGAGATGGCGATCCGTCGGCCAGCGCAGGTCGTGAATCTCCTCCAAAGGCACTGTCCCAATGGTGAGGGCTGTCGCCATGCAAATCTCCTTCATCAACAACACCGGAGTTCTCATGAAGCTCGAATCTGGTGTCTCCCATATTCATTCGAGAGCAGAAGGATGCTGCTCGAACCAGGAGATTCAAGCATTCTCAAGGAGGGCATTCCAGAACTCTCAGCCTTGTGAGATCGCTCTGGAGTGTTTCCTACTGGTCGCCAGACGTGGTTTTTGGGTCAACTGGGTGCGTTCTTTCCTCAACGCCTTTGCGAGCCGCTCAATGGTCTCAAAGCTTGCGCTTCCGCCCCGCTCAAGTCGGCTAATCGTAGCCCTCCCCACACCTGCGCGCGCCGCCAACTCTCCCTGAGAGAGGGCTGCTCGTTTTCGGAAGAGTGCTAAAGATGGCACTGGCACTCCTCTGGTGTTGCCTCCCACGTTGGTGTGTCTGCTCCCTTACACGCTTTTCTTTCACGATAACACAGACGTTCTTGGGTTGTTTCCTCGTTTGCATCATTAATTTCCTACTGAGTGCTCACCTATTCACCAGTTTTGACGCTGTTTGAGAGCTGTCAGAGCAGAGAGAGACAAGCCGGAGGAGGCAATCGTTTGCGCAATGAGAAGGTGCCGCAGAGGAAGACCATATGATATTGGGCAACCGTAAGGTCAATCATCTTATCTGAAGAAGTAGAAACCAATGCCATTGACACATGGTGTTCACGACAGCTTCGGTGGTGCTTGTCTCTCGTAGACGCCTGTATGTAAAGGAGCTGTAGCCAGATGCCGGAACAGCACCGAACAGGGAAAGCCGGGGATCTCCTGGCAGAAACGCTTAAACGAACGAAGCAGACCTGACTGGGAAGAGCGTTTTGATGCAGGTGGAAATCGCGCCCGCTCCCTGCATTTTCACGCGCATGGTCCCGCAGCACAGGCCGAAGGCTACGTCTTTACCTCTCAATGTACTACAAACTTCGATATTGTTGCAAATCTTCTCATTATAAGTCTGGAAAGAAGCCAGTGCATTAAAAGCCAGACTCCATACAATAAATCATATAGTGATTACTTGATGATTAGGTAAAGATAAAGTATTGATTAAAATAAGCAATCTACTATTAATAAGGTGTGCTATGTTGTGTGCAACCAGACAGGAGGAATGCACACAACAGCGTGGCAGAGGACACCAGGGGCGTGCCAGTACCCGGATTGGCGGCAATGCGAAAACGTGCGACACTTTCCCAGGAAGAATTGGCGGCGCGCTCTGGCGTGGGAATTGCCACGATTAGTCGTCTCGAACGCGGGGCGAATGCCCACTATGCGACCATCGACAAGCTTGCCAAAGCGCTCAAGACCTCACGGAAACGACTGACCACTCCTCCCGAACAATGGGTTTTTCGGAGCAGCCAGGAGCAGCATCGAAACCCTCTAGCAAACGAGACAGATGGAGATTACATCTAACATCGCTGCCAGAGTATGCAAATCTGGAAGCGCTCAGGCAGTTTCCTGCGAGTCAGGACCACTACCAGCACCCTCTGTTTTCTGCTTTGCGAGAAGCTTCTTTCGTCGGTGCATATGTGTACGCACCACCCACCGTTCTCGTCCTTCTGGAGGTAGTGCTTGTTCCTGTCTTGCAGCATACTCGGCCACCAGGCGCACTAACCCCAGGCGGGTTGCTCGCAGATTCGCTGTTCCTGGAATCCCCGCGTGTGCAAAGGCATTTTCGACTGCAATGGGTTCTCCACGTACCAGCATGGCTTCGCAGGTAGCCTCAAGCTTTTGTTTCCACCGTGCCAGGCGCTTCTGGGCGCGCTCAATGGCGCTAGACGAAAGATAAACATCATCGTTTCCTTGGCCGTGACACCCCACGTCAAAGGACATACAGAGATGGTCGCCGATGAACCGGCTGCCACACATGTTGCAATACCACTCTTGCACCCCATCGCGGTGACCATAGCGATGCACATTACCTGCATCCACGACACTAAACAAGGGACAGGCGCGATTGAGACAGTACCGTTCTTCCTTTGAGAAAGGGCGGGCAGGCCACGCAATATCTTCCATCGTGATTCCCTGGCCAACCAGATTGGTCACCAGAAATGCCAGTGAGACGGTTCCAGAATAGTACGAATTCTTGAAGAGGGAGCTGCCTCCAGGCTCCGTGGTTTCTCGCTTTGTGTTCTTTGCTTCCGAGGTACGAATCAGACGAAGCGCATATGCAATGATCTCTGGTGTTCCCTTTGTCAAAAAGAACCCATAGAGGGAGTACAACTTGGCTTCGATTTTGAGGGCAGCTGGTTCAGCAGGCAATTGGGGCAAATTGGACCAATACAGGCCACACTTCTCACAGGTAAACGGTTTGATATGCCTAGAGAATGGACGGAGCGGGACGCCACAACAGCATACGGTTTGCAAGACCAGGTGATGCGTAGGGCAGTTTTGAATAGCGGGCAAGGCGAGAGAAAGGGGGAGGAGTTTATTCTGGGCCAGGCACTTTGGGCAGACACGAAACGGTGGGGATGGCCCAATCTGGGCTACATTGGGAGAAGCAGGGGCATAGAGGCGCTGGAGTGGCGCGGTGAAAGTAGTAGCGAAAATCTCCTTGGGAGTGACAACCAGCCTCTCAGCAAGCAATGGAAGCTCAAAAATCGAGCCCATCACAAAGAGCGCTGATCTGCTCAGTGTTTGGGGCCCTGTAGCGAACCGTGCGATGTATAACGCCGTCGTTCCGCTGAACCACCCATTGGCTTCATCACAACGTAGCAAGAGACCGAGCAGCCACTCTCCTTCCTGAGGGAGGACACGATCAGGAAAGGTTGTGCGCCAGTGGGGGTCATGTATCCCTATGGAATCCACTGGTCTATTCCTCACCAGGTGGCTCTTCATCCTCAGGTGGCAATCCATCAATGTCAGTTACTTCATTACCAGGTAACTCCTCATCCTCGAGCGGTACCTCATCGATATCGATCACTTCATCGCGTCTTAATGTCATCAGGTTGGCTACCGTTTCCATGATGGATTTATCCACATTGGTCAACCTAGCTTCAGCCGCCCTCTTTAAGGAAAGCCTCACAAATGTCGAGAGATGATACATAACGACACGCCTGCTTGATCGAGGATCTAGAGCCGGGTCTGTCAGGCATGTATAGATAGATTTGGTCCACTTACGCAGGTGCAAGTCGGGAAATTGATCGCGGTACAACTCTTCATAGGCCCCCAGAATGTCATGTACTTCTGCTTCCGTATGCCCTGGGACTCGACAGTATGGTCGCTCTCTATCCAATCGCTCCCGAAACTGTGCCCAGAGCGTGCCGGTTTGGTTTAGTTCTTTCTGGAGGGGAAACGCCTCGCCGTACGTGGCAGAAACCAGGCAGAGTCCGACCTGGCGACGATGTGGAAGCGCGGCCAAATCATCAGTGAGTTCTTTCAGATAGCGCAAGTGAGCTACCGACAGATCTTGAGCATCATCAATGATAATGCACTCCACCTGGGCACGAACACATTCTGCTACCAACCATGAGTGAAGCGTATCCGCTGTCATTTTCGGGATCACCCCAAAGGCGCCAGCCAAAGCAACACATAAGGCTCGTTCTGTCGTCCGATTCTTCGGAGAACGAATCACCAGGAGGGGCAAATAGGTTCGTCCTGTGGCTTCTTTGCTGGCTCCGCTGCGCTCAAGTAGATCATCAATACCAAACGACTTCCCGCTTCGGGGGACCGCGCCAATCACGTGCCACGTTCGCTGTTTCCATCCCAGACGCAAAAGCCACTGAAAGCGTTGCTCAAAAGGAGTGTCGATAAAGTCGGTACGTTCTATGAATGAGCGACCTGGTGGCAGATGAGAAGACTCATTACCCATTAGGTTTCCTCCGTGGGCGAATGGCCAGCGGGCGTGCTGGCTGGTCTTTTTCATCCTCTTCGAAAGTGAAACCGCCTGATACCGGCGCTGGTGATTCCTCCTGACTTTGGAGATGCTGATGCTGTCTGAGCGCGCGCACTGTAGCATTCACCTGATCTGTATGGATTTCTCCATCCCGCAAATCGAGCAAGCGTTGCCTTTCCATGCGGATCGATTCCTCGTATTGGTGGCGTTTTCCAGACCGGGCCTTCACCAAAATCTCCTGGTGATTTGCGAGACTTTCGGCCTCAGCTGCTTTCTTCAGGGGCGCAGAGGCTCGACGTATAGCATTTGCCTCCCACAGACTGACTCTTTGGCCCATGAACTCAGCACAATATGCCTCACCCACATGCAGACCCTCTAAAAAGAGATAGATAACCGAGATGTCGTTTCGGTCATAGTAAATGTCGATCTCTTTGCCACGTAACTGATTGAGCACTCCTGGGCTGACATACCAGCGTCCCAAGAACGAAATGCGGTCATCCTGGATGGCATAGCGCCCTGTTGCTGGATTCTTGCGGTTGTGGGCTTTCATGAGCATCAGTTTGAGATCATCTTGAGACCCCAACCATTTGGGGATGCCATACTGGCGCACCGCATCGTTCCACAAATTCTGAGGTGTCTGATTTCGGAGGTCGTTCCACTTGAGCATGTATCTATCGGTGATAGCTCGAATGAAATACATTTCCAGAACATCAAGCGTAATGCCTGCTTTCGCAGCCTCTTGGGCGCTCGGATAGGCTCCGCGGTCTCGTGGATTGGCTTTCGTCGTGCCAGGTAAGCGATGCGTCACTTCCTCCATGACCCACACAAACAATGCTTCTACTGTTCCTTTTGCCTGTGGACAAAACGCAGGCGCACGCTCTGTCGTAATATGGAACCGTTCAACCAAAACTTGCTGCGCCCGCTCCGAGGTGAAGATATTCCCACGATCATGGAAAACCAGGGCTGGTTTTCCATGACAGGGCCAGGAATTTTTGCATTCATACAGCCGCACCAGCTTGTCTTTTCGCTCAATTGCCTGCTTGATCAGACGCATGTAGTCTTCTTCTTTCAGGCTATCGAGGGAGAGAACTGCCGCCAGGATGGCTGCTGTTTTGACACAGATCAGCACAGCACCATGAACACGGTGGGTGACGACCGTTCCATCCCGGGTCACCACCAAGATGTCCAGGTCATGCTCATCAGTTTGACAGATAAGTCCTGGGGCGGTAATCGAGCGAACAAAGGAGGTAGGCGACATGCGCGGCTTGGGGGGGTGTTTCAAGCCTGATCGCGCCTCCACGATATCGCGCTCGTTCTCGATGCGTCTGATAAACCACCAAACTTGCCGATACGTTGGAGGCTTCACCAACTTGCCTTCAAGTTTAGTCAACTCTTCGGCTAGCGCCCTCAGTTCAGGGTCTCTTTCTACCGCCCTGACAGTCGGGCGCATGCGACTCTTGTAGAGCTTGCGAATCTTCTCCTGAAATGCTGGGCGCAGCGCTGGATCACGATGATAGACCCCGTAAGGCACCAGAGCAATTTGACCATATTCATTGACCCGCTTGATGAGGTAGAGCAAAGCAGAATGGACCATGCCGTTCGCCTCAGCTACCTGGCGCACTCCCTGCCCAGAAAGGACAGCCATTACAGCGTCACGATTGCGATTGAACGTTTCGCGACTTTCCTTATCAAGCTCTTCGGGATCATAGGCTGGACCAGGAATCAGCCCATCGTCGGAAAGCACAGTGGCTTCGGCTTCCTCATCATCTGCCAGCTCTTCTGAAGGAGACTGCTCAGCTGCGAGCATCCCCTCAAGCGAATCGGGAAGAGGATCGGGGAGGATCGGTGGAGCCTCCGGGTCCAACAAGTTGAGCGGCGTGTCTAAATCTAATAAGACCTCACTCAGATCAACAACAAGCTTCCCAGCAGCAGCAGCGTCTCCAACGATTTTCCACACGGCAGCTTCTACTTCGTCATCAGACCACCTGCTCCCCCAATGCTCGATGATCTCTCGAACACAGCGTTCCTCTCCCCAAGGCCAGTCAGCACGAAGCGCAGCAGCAATTTCATCGAAGGTTCCAAAAGCGTCCCGGCAACGGTGAAGAAACAGCAAGTTTTTGAAGCGGCGATCAGAAAGGTGCTGCTCCGTGGCAATCCAATACTCCCCACCCTTCAATTGAGCAACTCGGCGTGCTGCATCGGCTTTCGCCAGCGCCTGCCCCTTTAATTTTTCCTTGGTGAGTCCTGCTTCGGCGATGAGAAGGCCGCCGTCAGACAAGATACCGATGTAATCTGGCCAGTACTCGTGGGATTTCCCTTCAAAGGGATAATTAATCCGATAGGGTAATGATACAGAAAGAGGGGTTGCATGGCGATGAGCATGGGCGAACTCGGGACTGATATCACCTCGTTGGAAGCGAACAACATGGGGATGATATTCCATATATAGCAAGCCGAGTTTAAATTCTAGTGTTGAGGCGTACGGCATACGAATAAGCTGTTTATCCCCTGTCTTATAACTGTTGAAATAGCCCGAATAAGAAGCTCCGGGAAGTTTGAAGATGTCGACTCCAGGGGTTCCGCGTCGTGTGTTGGTTGGACTGGAAGCTGTTTTAACCATAAGGCCTCCATTTATAGAACGAATCTCAAATTAAACCAAGGAGGCGCAAAAGGGTTCCATAAGTCAAGAGGCGAGCAACAGTTGACGAATGAGTTCAGCACTACAAAGGGGTAATACAGGGAGGTACTTGCTGGTAGAGGACGTTGTACTTCAGCTTCTACAACGTTCCTACCATTCGGTTGCCAGCAGGATAGCATATCTTTTCAAAGGTTGCAAGCATTAACTTCGGGCTGTCAACAAAAAAATCCTCCTCACAACTATTGAGTAAAATCTGCTTGCATATTTCGATTATCCCCACTTGTCCTTGCCTCAGAAGACGACTCGCGGATCAAAGTAGAGGTGGTATTTGATCAAGTTGAATACGAGGCGGCTAAGTGAAGGAACGCCATTTGATGACGCAGGGCTTGGCCTCGGGCGGTTCTCCCAAAGAAACCATTCTGGTGGCAGCCGCCAGCCGGGTTTGATTTCGTTTGCCCAGGTTTGGACAATAGCGTAAAAGGCTTGCTCCACCATCGCCGGATTGCCCCAAATAAGGAACTTCTCGTAGCAAGATAAGAGTTGGCGTGTGATCGCAATTCGCTCAGGGGTAGGAGAAACCGTGGGAAGATCAGCCCAGTCTCGCCTGCAGACGTGACAGGTAAATGGCAGTGCTTGTTGATTGAAGAGGCGTAAAGGGGATCCACATTGACAGCGGGTCAATAATGTGACTTCATGCCAGGGACAACACCACACATGGGGCAACGCCAGGGTTCGTTTGAGGAGGCGATTTTTTCTCAAGCATTCGGGGCAGATGCGAAAGGTGAGAGAAGGCCATAAATCCTTCGGAACCGGATGGAGCACACCATAGAGCTTGGTCAGTTCCTGGAGATAGGTGGTATCACGCACGGTTTGTACCGGCAAAGCCAGCCACACTGCCATGCACTCAATTTGATATTGAGTGGGCACACTGAGATTGGGGAGTTGGATGAGTTTCGTTGGACTACTGGCCTGTCTGAGCATGGTCAAAGTGGTTCCACTTGGCCAATGATTAACTTCATCACAGCGCAGTAACAGCCCAGCGAACCATTCATCATAAAGGGGAGTCACACGATGAGGAAAGGTAGCGGTCCAAGCTGAGTCACCGAGTGACACTGCTTGCATTACTTGATGCTTTTCTCCTTCGGCAACCCATTGAAAAGAAAAATTGGGAAAATAACGGCCTGGCATTTAAATTCGAATTTCGACAAAACAGGGGGATACCTAATGCTGTATGCAAGGTATGAGGCCGCTTAAACAGAGGGTTTTAAAATTTCGAGAAGTGATATGTGGTGTAAGTGGTCTAAGATTTATGTAAATGGTCTAAGATTCATGTAATGAATGGTCTAAAATTCGTGTCAATTACCAAAGGGGAAAAGTGGTCGGGGTGCCCGGACTCGAACCGGGGACCTCCTGGTCCCAAACCAGGCGCGCTGACCAACTGCGCTACACCCCGCTCATCCCAAAAAACGCCGCTCGCAATGGCGACGTTTCGGGTGGGCAGTACAAGACTCGAACTTGTGACCTCCACGATGTCAACGTGGCGCTCTAACCAACTGAGCTAACTGCCCTCAGCACACACACTATACCATCTCTACCCCCCGATTGTCAACTCGCATCGCGCTCTATATAGAGCCATGCAGGGTGGGCTTTCATCACAGGTCATGCCAGCAATCCCAGGCAACCGATCACAGCGCCCCTCCGCCTGAGCGCCTCCCGGCACGCATCGTGCGACACCCCCCTATGGTCTGCGGGAGTGAGCGCCACATCTCTGCTCATAGCAGACGTTCTGGAGGTAAGTCAAGTACCCCATCGCTAAAGCGAGGGGCTTGCAGCTAACGAAACAGCCGTTGCTACGATAGGCGTCTTGACGGTCGCCCTGGAATGGAGACCGCAAACATTTTACCTGCCACCGGAAGTCATATGTGGCAGAACCAGCCGAATGTTTGATTGAAAACGTGCAAACCGTTGCTCTGGGCCATTCACCCTGAGTGTCTAAGCCAGGACAGTATAGCACATGAGCAACCAGGAAACAAGCGAAACGGGCGGCGCTTCCTCCCCACTGCTCAAGCAGGGGGCTTCCGCGCTCGCCCCTGGTGAACCACAGATGCAACAAGGACAACCACGCACCGGCTGGCGCACCTATGAGACGCGCGGCCAGCCAGTTCAGGCACACGGATACGAGATCACCCCCATTGGGCGAGTCGCCCAGATCATCTGGCCGGGTGGCGGGCTGCTCTGGAATCGCCCGGTGGCCGTTGAAGTGCGCCAGGGAGCGCAACAAACTCGCCTTCCCATCCGAAACATGACACGGCGCATCATTGCCTCGTCACTGATTGGCCTGGCGATAACGAGCCTGCTGCTGTCGTGGACACAAACAAAACGTAAACCCCTCAGAGAAAAGAAAAGGAGAAGGAGAAAAGCCTGATGATGACACAACCGAAGTCGCACGCTCAGACCCTCGAACAGACCATGAATCGGCTGGTGAACGTCGCCAGAACCGATGCGGTCTTCGGCCAGCCGGTCCAGCGCGATGGCGTCACCGTTATCCCCTGTTCCGAAATAGCCCTGGGCCTGGGTCTGGGCGGGGGCGCCCCTCGCCAGAATACCGAAGAACAGCGGTCGGAGACAGGCGAGGGCCTTGGCGGCGGCGGCGGCGTGCGCGAACGCCCCGTTGCCGTCATTGTAATGGCCCAGGATGGCGTCCATGTCAAACCCATCCTCAACCTGAACCGCATAGCCGCCTCGGTCTTTAGCGCCCTTGGCCTGTCCTTCCTGTGGCTGGCCCGCCGCAACCAGAAAGCCAGCGCCGCTCTGCTCAGCAAGGAACTGACCCGCGCGCGCCTGGGCAGGTGGCTCATGTTCCAGCAGATGGGGCGCAAGCAGCGCAAGCGCGCTGGAATGCTCGCCCTCGCAGCGATGCGCAAACCTGGCTCCTTCTGATCGCCGCTTCTTGTTCTGGTCGAGGGTATCCCCTATCCAGGGAGATGCCCTCGACCTTTTTCTCCTTACGCGATCAGGCGTTGGATCTGTCGGGCGGCATAGGGCGGCCAGAGCCACCGCTCCAACTGCTGGAGCCGGATGGCATGCACCGCCAGCAGCCCGTTGTGCGTCATGACGCTCAAGACCTGCGGCGGCATGTCCAGCGTCTGGCGAATCACTTTCAGTTCCTGGTACAACAGATGGCAGGCGGTGGAGCGCGGCTGACCGCGCTGCTCTTCGGGACGGATGGGCAGGCGCTGGTGGTGAAAATGCTCCGGTGGCGGCCAGCGGTTCAGGTCGGTGGGAGCGAGCAGCCAGGCGCAGAGCGCCGCGCGCACGACGGGGGAGAGCCGCGAGAGCAGGACGCCGACCTGCCACTCGCGCAGGGTGAGCGCCGGATGGGGACCGGCCAGGGCAGCAGGGTTCCAGGGGCAGGGATGCAGGTGACGACGAAACGGTAAGGCCATCGAGACAACCTCCTGTGTATGTCGCCCACAGGCGACAAAAACGACGGCCACTTCTGCACACCAGGCCAGAAGTGGCCGGAAGGTCGTCAGCGATGGCGGCTGAGGGGTCTCGATGGTACAATGCGCCCCAGCCCCCATCTGACCTGTGCAGTGTGGGGGTCATTGGCGCGGTTGGTGTTTGTTTCACCGTCCGCGCCAGCCTTCGATCAAATACAACAACGATCTACTGTGCGGGTGCGCCTCCATCAGAGAAGATGCGTCAAGTATACCTGAGCAGACGCCCGATTATTTTTTGCCGCGCCAGGACTTTTGGGGGATCGGGCGGGGCTAACTGGCCTGCCCGCGCCAGCGATGCCCGCAGGTCTTGCACTTCCACTCATAGCGATAGGCGCGCTTATACCTCAGATAGTGAAAGGGGAGCACCAGCGGCATCAGCAAGACCACCGCGCCGAAAAGAAACAGCCCCAGCCGGAAAGCGGGGAGCAGCCATTCCCCCACCACAAACAGGGCGAAGCCGACAGCGACCAGAATCAGCGAGAGACAGCCAGGAGGGACGACAGGCCCATGTCGGCTGTAGTAGAGTGTGCCACGGCGCGCAGCGCGCGTCCGATAGCTTCCACAATTCGGGCAGGGTTCGCTCATTGGCGCCTCCTCTGCGCTGGAGGATACCCCCATCAGGGCATCCCATGTGGCAGCGCGTCAGATGCCAACCCATCCATGCCTGGCAAAGCACTCCTGGCCGCCGACCCCGCTTATTTCACGATAACCGTCCCCTTCACCGACGGATGGAACGGGTTGGAAAACTCATAACTGCCTGCCTTATGAAACGTGTAGGTATAGGTTGCCCCTGGCGGCAGCGGCGGGCTGGAAGGAAAGCCCACACCTGTGACTCCCTGGTTACTGGAAGTCGTATTCTTCCAGGCAACCGTCTCACCCGCCTTGATAGTGACTGTCTTCGGGTTGAAGGCATATTGCCCACTGGTTTCTGAAAGAATGATCGTGGCGCTGCTCACTGGCGCATGGGCTACCGTAGCCGTAGGCGTGAGCGGCCCCGCTGTAGCCGTTAATCCAGACGATACAGTTGTCACTCCAGCTTTGGGGGCGCTGGTTGAAGGAGTTGTGGTCGTCGTGCTTCCACACGCATTCAGCACGACACCAAACGCCACCAGCGCCAGACACATACAAGCGATTTTTTTAGAGAGAACCACCTGTTTGACCATACCTGAAGCCTTTCTTTATGTCAACATAATAGGAAGCCTGGCCCACCCATAGCTGCAAATCATGGACCAATGGCGTGGGACGGCTGGGCCTACACGCGCACATCCCGGCGCATCCTGCCTGAGCATCAGGAGAGGCAGAAAAACGTGCTATAATCTCCAGAAGGCTATCCATCCCAACACCGGCAGACCTGCCTCCTTCACTCAGTACGGCAATGGAGCCGGGCCGCATCACATTAAGACCCTATAGCGCCTTACCTGGAGGTTTTCATGGCTCTCAACATTCCCCTGCTCAAGCGATTGACCGAAACGCCGGGCATCTCCGGGCGCGAAGAGCGCGTCCGGGCTATCGTGGTGGATGAACTGCGCCCGCTGGCCGATGATGTCAGCGTAGACCGCCTGGGCAACGTCGTCGCCTGGAAGCGCGGCAAAAATGATCGCCGCGTCATGCTGGCGGCGCACATGGACGAGATTGGCTTCATCGTCAAGCACATTGACAAAGACGGCTTCATACGCATTCAGCCCGTCGGCGGCTTTGATGCGCGCGTCCTCTTTGCCCAGCGCGTCTGGGTGCATGGCTTCGCGGGCGAAAGCCTGCGCGGCGTCCTGATGCCATCCAGCAAGCCCATTCACCTCCTGGGCGACGAAAAGCCTGCCGCGCCCAAGCTCGATGACCTCTTTATTGATCTGGGCATGCCCGGCGAACAGGTGCGCGCCAAAGCCGAGGTCGGTGACATGGTGACGATGGACCGCACGCTGGAAGTGATCGGCGATACCGTCATCAGCAAGTCGCTGGATGACCGCGCCAGCCTCTTCCTGATGATCGAAGCGTTACGCGCCCTGAAGCATCACGAGGTCAACATTCTGGCCGTCGCAACGGTGCAGGAAGAGGTGGGGCTGCGCGGCGCGACCACAGCGGCCTATCATGTCCAGCCCGATGTCAGCGTGGCGCTGGATACGACGCTGGCAGTGGACATCCCCGGCGGCGCTGACCAGGACGCCGTGACGCGCCTGGGCAACGGCACAGCCATCAAAATTATGGATTCGTCGCAAATCTCCAACCCCAGGCTGGTGCGCCACTTCCGCGATCTGGCCGAGCGGCACAGCATCAAATATCAGCTTGAGGTACTGCCGCGCGGCGGCACCGATGGCGGCGCGATGCAGCGGTCGCGCGAAGGCTCGCCCTCCATCACCCTCTCAACCCCTTCGCGCTACGTCCATACCGTCAACGAAATGATCCACCAGGCCGACCTGGAAGCAGGCATCACCCTGCTGGCGCGCTATCTTGAAGACGCGCACAACGGCGACTACAGCCTGTAAACAGCGGCCTTCTCGCGCACACGACAGCCCTACCCCGACGCCTGAGCAGGCATCAGGGTAGGGCGGTAATCTCCCTCTTTTTCCGTGACTGGGCGCGCCGTCGGCTGAGGCGCTACATCAGCATGCGCTGAAGCGCGGCGCGGTCCTGGGCGCTCTGCTGCGCCAGTTCCATCAGACCCTGGGAGAGCGCGTCCAGCCAGTCATCCACCCCCAGCGCCTCCGTCTTGAGCGCGATGCCGCGCACCACGCGCGTGCGCTGGGCCGCCAGCGTCCCATACGCGTGGCCGATCTGATAGCGAAACTCCCCAAGCTCAATGCTGATGGCTTTCACCGGCTTTTCCCGTGAAAACAGGTGCGACTCGCGCTCAATCATCGTGCGCGTGGGGAGCGCGCCGCCAAGTTTGCCCGCCAACACCTCCAGAAACGTTTTGTTGTCGCCCACGTCCGCGCGCAGCGAAGACGCCACCACCTCAAAGCCAAGACCCTCGCCATAGGAGCTATCAGCCATCGTAACATCCTCCTCGGTGCAGCATGCGCCCGCGCCCTGCCAGATATAGGAAAGAAGTCCAGATCAGTTTGTGTGCCTTGCGCCTGGGCCGGTCATCCGCCTGCCAGACCTCAAGCGTTCTCGTTTATTGTAGCATAGCTATGCTCCTGGCACAGCCTGGCAATCGGCATTCATCCAGTTCTGTTCCACAAGGCTTGACACCTGCCCTCAGAGCGATGTATCATTTTTAGTGGGCCTCCGAGCAACCTTCATGTTTCTGGCGGCCCATCGAGGGCGGTTGCTGAAATTGGCAGACAGGGCAGACTTAGGATCTGCTGTCGAGAGACGTGAGGGTTCGAGTCCCTCACCGCCCACCTGGCGGTCGGCGTGGCTTTGGGAGGTCCGACCCCCCAGAGAGTTTTGGAAGCGTATCTCGCGGGAGTAGCTCAGGGGTAGAGCGTCTCCTTGCCAAGGAGAAGGTCGCGGGTTCAAATCCCGTCTCCCGCTCCGGTCCACCTGGACGGGTGCTCAGGCGTCGTTTGGGTGTGCCTTTCCTCAGTATGCCCGCGCCGGGCGGAATGTCTGGCGTGTGTCCTGTGTTCCCAAGATGTCCAGGCCACGCAGGAGACACGCACGTCGCGCGCCTTATACCAGGAAACCGCTGTTTTGCGTTGGGTAGTATCAGTTCAATGTTATAATACAGGATATGGATACCATTGTTGGTTGTTGTGGAAGATAGCCCTCACGGCTGGAGAAACGAGTGAAGATCACCGTCGAAAAGACTCCCCAAAGCGAGGCCGTTCTGGACGTTGAACTCGACTGGGACGAAGTAGAAAAAGCCTCCGACCGAGCCTATCGCAAACTGGCGCAAAAATATACGGTCCCCGGCTTCAGGCGCGGCCACGCGCCACGCACCATGCTGGAGCGCATGATCGGCAAAGACGCCATTTATCAAGAGGGGCTGGATGACCTGATTAACCAGAGTTATAAGCAGGCGGTGGCCGACCATCAACTGACACCCATCGGCCAGGCTGATGTAGATGCCGAACCGCTGGAACCAGGGCAGCCCTACCGCTTCAAAGCCACCGTCCCCATCCTTTCCCCCGTCGAACTTGGTGATTACCACTCCATTCACTTCGACAAGGCCGAGGTCAGCGTGGCCGATGAGGATGTTGACAAGGTGCTGGCCGACTACCAGAACCAGCAGGCCATCTGGGCGCCAGTCGAGCGCCCGGCGCAGATCGGCGACCATGTGACCGTCAACCTCCACCTGAAGGTGGAGGATCGCACCATCAGCGATCTGAAAGATAACGAATTCGAGCTGACCGACGAGCGCCCTGGATTATTTGCCGGAATGGACGCCCACGTCGCGGGGATGTCGGAGGGCGAAAGCAAAGAGTTCACGACCACCATCGCTGAAGACTATACGAATAAAGACATCGCGGGCAAAGAAGCCCTCTACAGCGTCACCATTAAAGCCGTCAAAGAGAAAGACCTGCCACCGCTGGACGATGAACTCGCCAGAAGCGCCGGAAAGTATCAGACGCTCGACGAACTGCGCCAGTCCGTCCGCCAGCAATTACTCCAGAACCGCACCACGCAGGCGCAGCGCGATCTGGAGTCGAAGATTCTGGAGGCCGCTACCGATCAGGCGAGCGTCGAGATGCACCATCTTCTGATTGAAGAAGAGGCCGACTCGCTCTATCACCAGATGGAACACCTGCTGCAACAGCAGCAGATGAGCATGGACCAGTTTCTGATGCTCAGTCAGAAAACGGTTGATGAATACAAGAAGGAACTGGAGCCAGAAGCACAAAAGAACGCCAAGACGGACCTGGTATTGGAGGCCATCGCCGACAAAGAGGGTCTGACCGTCAGTGAACGCGAACTGCAATCCCTGCTTGATCTCTATGCCCGGTTGGGGGCCACGCGCCCGCAGCGGGCAGGCCAGCTTTCGGCCACAGCGCGGCGGCGATTGGAAGCCAGCATCAAGCGGGACAAAGCGCGTAATTTCTTGATCGAACACGCCACGACGCCACAAACGGAAACCGGGGAAGCCTCCGCCACTGCTCCTGAAGCAGCGACCGAGTCGGCCAGCGAAAGTCCGGCTCAAGCGGCTGAGGAGAGCGGAGCCAGTATCTAAAGCAGAGGAGCATATGCCAAGTACTACTAAAGGAAGCCGCATGACTTATCGCTGCTCGTTTTGTGGCAAAAGCCAGGATCAGGTGCAGCGCCTGATTGCGGGGCCGGGGGGCGTGTACATCTGCGACGAGTGCATTGACCTCTGTCGTGAGATCATCGAAGAAGAGCATACCAGCATCCCGACGAAGACGCGCACCCCCGTTGGCAAAGTACCCACCCCCAAGAAGATTTACGAGCAGCTCAACAGCTATGTCATCGGGCAGGAGAAAGCCAAAAAGACGCTGGCCGTCGCGGTCTACAACCATTACAAGCGCATCAACGCGGGGATGCAGATTGACGACGTGGAGTTAGGCAAGAGCAACATCCTCTTGATCGGCCCCACCGGCTGCGGCAAGACCCTGCTGGCTCAGACGCTCGCCAAGATTCTGGATGTCCCCTTCTGCATTGCCGACGCCACCGCCCTCACCGAAGCGGGCTACGTGGGCGAAGACGTGGAAAACATTTTGCTGCGCCTGATTCAGATGGCCGACTTCGATATTGCGCGCGCCGAGCGCGGCATCGTCTATATTGACGAGATTGACAAGATCGCGCGCAAAGCCGATAATCCATCAATCACACGCGATGTCTCCGGCGAAGGCGTACAGCAGGCGCTCCTCAAGATTATCGAGGGGACCGTTGCCAACGTTCCGCCGCAGGGCGGACGCAAGCACCCGCATCAGGACTTCATACAGATTAATACCGCGAACATCCTCTTTATTTGTGGCGGCGCCTTTGAGGGGCTGGACAAGATTGTCGAGCAGCGCCTGGGCAGTAACAAAACGATGGGCTTCAAGGCCACCCTCGACGAATCGCCTGCCGCCGCCAACGCCGCCCTTGCACGGCTCATTCCAGAGGACTTGCTGAAGTTCGGACTGATACCGGAGTTTGTAGGCCGCCTGCCGGTGGTCGTGAACCTGGAGAACCTGGACAAATCGGCGCTTATCCGTATTCTGACCGAGCCGAAAAACGCCGTGATCAAGCAGTATCAGAAATCCTTCCAGCTTGATCGCGTGGAATTGGTCTTCACTGCCGACGCGCTCGACGCCGCTGCCGAAAGTGCGCTGAAGCACAAAACCGGGGCGCGTGGTCTACGCAGCATCATCGAAGAAGTCTTGCTTGATGTAATGTATGAGATTCCTTCGCGCTCCGACGTGAAAAAAGTCGTCATCAACGGGGATGTCATCAACCAGAGCCACAAACCAGCGATGCTCACGCGCAGCGAACAGCGTCAGGCCGAATTGTTAGAAGACGAATCGGCATAAGCTGGCGCGGGGCAAGGCAAGGCGTCTATGGCGATGGCGCCAGGACTCAGGCGCTCGGTAAAGGGGGATATATGCTACCTGAGAACCTGGGTTCATCTTTTTGGGCTACCGAAGATTCCGATTGCCGATATGCTCGTTACAAAGAATAACAGTGCTTCACCGGACCACCAGTCCGATGAAGTGAGCGAGGAGTGAAGAACCGTGGAGCCAGCCGTCTAAGCCAGCAGAGGAGACCCCTTTGCGCAGCCGCAGACGGAGACTTCAGCGACCATGACCTTATCCACAGGCTAGCGAGGATGCCATAATGGCCGAACAAGAGCAGCTTCCTCAGCCAGAAGCGGCTGAGGAACCACGGAAGCCAGAACCAGCAGAAGAACCCAGGAACTCACGGAGCTATCCGCTGGTGCCGCTCAAAAACACGGTCGTTTTCCCCCGCACCCGTGTCACCCTGACCATCGGGCGGGAGAAGTCAATACGCGCCGTCGAAGAAGCGCTTGCCAATGATCGCCAGTTCATCGCCGCCACCCAAACAAAGGCGGAACTGGACGACCCGCAGCCTGACGACATCTATTCCAGCGCGACACTGGTTGACATCATCAGCTTCCAGCGTCAGGCCCAGGAAAACACCATTCAGCTTGTCGTCGAAGGCGCTCGACGGGTCAAGATCGTGCAGTATGGCGAAACCGATCCATTCCTCAAGGCAGAGGTTCACAAGCCCGTCGAGCCAGCGCCCACCGGAGCGCAGGCAGAGGCGCTGGTGCGCCACGCTATCAGCCTCTTCGAGAAATATGCCCAGTTGAACCGGCGTTTCTCCAACGAAGACATCACCTCGGTCATCAGCCTGAAAAGCCCGGCCCGCCTGGCCGATGTGCTTTCGGCCCATGTCGTCAGCGAGCATACCACCCAACTGGACTTGCTCGAAACGCTGGACCCGCTGGACCGGCTGGAAAAAATCTGTGTTGTGCTGGGCAACGAAATTGAAGTGCTGGAACTGGAAGCCAAGATTCGCCAGCGGGTGCGCCAGCAAGTTGACAAGAATCAGAAAGAGTACTATCTCAAAGAGCAGCTACGGGCCATTCAGGAAGAACTGGGCCACGACACCGCCAGCGAAGTGCAGGAACTGCGCGACCGCATGGCGCAGAAGGGCCTGCCGCCTGAAGCCGAAACCAAGGTGCGCAAAGAAATTGATCGGCTGGAGCGCATGCCCCAGCATTCCGCCGAACTCGTCGTCTTACGCAATTATATTGATTGGGTCTTAGCTCTCCCCTGGAACGAACGCACCGAGGACCGGCTGGATATTGCCTATGCCCAGGTGGTGCTGGATGAAGACCATTACGGTCTGGATAAAGTTAAAGAGCGCATCATCGAGTTTCTGGCAGTGCGCCAGCTACGCATGATGCGCGAAAAGCGCGAAAACGGCTCCGCTGCGAAAGCCAACGGGCATAAAGGCCCGATCCTGTGCCTGATTGGCCCGCCAGGCGTCGGCAAGACCTCGCTGGGCCATTCGATTGCCCGCGCGCTGGGCCGCAAGTTCGCCCGCATCTCGCTGGGCGGCGTGCATGATGAGGCCGAGATTCGCGGCCACCGCCGCACCTATGTTGGCGCGCTCCCCGGACGCATCATCCAGGCCATGAAGACGGTTGGCGTGCGCAATCCGGTCTTCTTGCTCGACGAGATCGACAAGATGGCCGCAGACTATCGCGGCGATCCGGCGGCGGCGCTGCTGGAAGTGCTGGACCCCGAACAAAACAACAGCTTCACCGATCATTATCTTGAATTGGCCTATGATCTCTCGGAGGTCTTCTTTATCTGTACCGGCAACCTGCGCTATCAGATTCCGCGCCCGCTGGCCGACCGCATGGATATTGTCGAGATTCCCGGCTACACCGAAGAGGAAAAAGCGTCAATTGGCCGCACCTTCCTGCTGCCCAAGGTCTTGCGCGAGCATGGGCTGGCCGAAGATCAGGTGCAGATCAGCCCCAAAGTCATGCGCTATATCCTCTCGCGCTACACCCGCGAGGCCGGCGTGCGCAGCCTGGAGCGCCAGCTTGCGACGATCAGCCGCAAGGCGGCGCGGCGCATCCTGCTCAAGCCGGAGAGTCACCTGCGCCTGACGACGCAGAACATCGAGCAATACCTGGGCATCCCGCGCTACACGCCCGACCACGCCGTTGATCGCGGCCAGGTGGGCGTGGCAACGGGCCTGGCCTGGACAGAGCATGGCGGCACGCTCCTGCCCGTTGAGGTCGTGACGATGCCTGGCAAGGGCGCGCTCCAGGTCACGGGGCAGCTTGGCGAGGTCATGCAGGAATCGGCGCGCGCCGCGCTCTCCTACATTCGCTCGCGGGCCGAAGAACTGAGCCTGCCATACGATTTTGCCGAGCAAATGGACCTGCACATCCACCTGCCCGAAGGAGCCATCCCCAAAGATGGGCCATCGGCGGGCATCACTATTGCGACAGCGATCATCTCGGCGCTCACCCGCAGACCTGTGCGCAACGATGTGGCGATGACCGGCGAGATCACCCTACGCGGGCGCGTCCTGCCGATTGGCGGGCTGAAAGAGAAGGTATTGGCGGCGCACCGCGTGGGCATCCACGACATCCTGGTGCCGGAGGAGAACCGCAAGGACGTTCCAGAGATTCCGGCCAAGATTCGCAACGACCTGCGCTTCACCTTCGTCAAATCAATGGATGAAGTAGTACGCGAAGCACTGCTGCCCCAGGCGGAGACGCCCGAAGGCGGCGCGCCCAAAGACACCGAAAAGCCGCCAGTCCCGGCGGCCCATGCCCCGACGGACCGCGCTCTACAGCCTCCGCAGCCGGAAGCGCCGCGTGGCCCCGACCTGACGGAAATAGAACGAGAAGAGGAGAACCTGCCCCTGCCCAATGAGGTCAATATTCTCCCGGAGGAATCGGCGGTCAAGTTCCAGGGGCAGGAGCCTCCCGACCCATACTCTTCGCTGCAAGGGTAGGTAAGGCCAGGCGCCAGAACGGTTGCAACGTGAGCCACACCACTTTCGTACTGAAAGAAGTGTGGCTCATACTGTGATGTACTATAATAACACAAATCCAGGCTGGACAGAACGTTTCTATTCATGTATGCTGAAGAAGGGCAAATCTGGCACGTCGGGACGCTACCATTTTTAAGAAGAGTGAGAGGAACAATTACATGGCTTACGATCCCAACCAACAATATCAGCAGCCACCCCAATATCCGCCGCCCGGCCAGCAGGGCTATCAGCAGCCCGGAGGCTATCCCCCACCGGGCTACCAGCAGCCAATGGTAGTACAGAATCCGGTTGCGCAGCAGCTCGGCCCCAGTTCGATTGGCATTGACGCCAATATTGCCGCCGCGCTGAGCTACTTCTGGATCATCGGCCTGATCTTTTTCCTGATCGAGAAGAAGAATCGGTTTGTGCGCTTCCACGCGCTCCAGTCGCTCTTCTATGGCGTGGGCCTTGTCATCGTCGGGGTCATCTTCGACTACCTTGGCTCCTATTTCTTCTTTGGCTTTAGCTGCCTTGGCGGGCTGATCCATGTTGCCTGGCTGGTCGGCGCGATCTACGCTGCCGTTCAGGCATACAACGGCAAATGGTTCAAGCTGCCGGTGGTTGGCGACATGGCCTACAACAACGCTATGGCCTGGGTTCCGCCGGATGGCGGGATGGCGGGCGTTCCACCAATGGCAAACACCCAGTACCCGCCGCAGGGCGGCTACCCGCCGCAGCAGCCCGGCAACTATCCACAGTCCGGCCCCGGTCAGTATCCTCCCCAGCAGCCTCCGGGCCAGTGGCCGCAGCAGTAAGGGGTATTCCCCGCGAGAGAGCGTCTAGAATCTGCATCGCTCTTAACGCGGGGATACTACTATCAGGGGCAGCAGCCCTTGAAGAATGAGAGGAAGAATCACATGGCTTACGATCCCAACCAGCAATATCAGCAGCCACCCCAATATCCGCCGCCGGGACCGCAGAACTATGATCAGTCTTCCGGCTATCCCCCTCCAGGCTACCAGCAGCCCGTCGTCAAGAGCATGATCGCGCAGCAGCTCGGCCCCAGTTCGATTGGCATTGACGCCAACATTGCGGGCGCGCTCAGCTACTTCTGGATCATCGGCCTGATCTTTTTCCTGATCGAGAAGCAGAACAAGTTCGTGCGCTTCCACGCGCTGCAAGGATTGCTCTATGGGGTCGGTTTTGCTATCCTTGCCTTCATCCTGGGTTATCTCCCTTACGTGTGGGTTTTGGGCGACCTGTTCTGGATCGCCTGGATCATCGGCGCGATCTACGCTGCCGTTCAGGCGTACAATGGCAAATGGTTCAAGCTGCCGGTGGTTGGCGACATGGCCTACAACAACGCCATGAACTGGAACCCGGGCATGCCTGGCCCGATGGGCGGCCCGCAAAACACCCAGTACCCGCCGCAGGGCTACCCACCGCAGCAGCCCGGCAATTACCCACAGTCCGGCCCAGGCCAGCAGCCTCCGGGCCAGTGGCCGCAGCAGTAACACCTTAAACCGCTGCCAGACAACGGGTCTGTATCGCCTGTTTGCGCGATACAGACCCGTTGGTGTCTGGTGGGCGCTTGCTAGCAAGCGCCGCGTGCTATAATATCCGCTATGAATACAGCAAAGACTCCCCAGCCTGTTGCGCTCATCACCGGAGCCGGGCGCGGCGTTGGGCGCGCCACCGCCCAGCATTTTGCCGCGCAGGGCTATCACGTCGTTATCTGCGCCCGCACCATCAGCCAGATTCAAGCAACGGCTCAGAGCATCAGCGCGGCGGGCGGCAGCGTCCTGGGCATGCGCTGCGATGTCAGCAGCGCCTCGGATGTCGGCGCGCTCTTCGCTGCCGCCCTGGAACACTTTGGCCGGATTGATGTCCTCATCAACGCGGCGGCCATGCTGGTGAAGCAGCCCTTCGCCGAAATGACGATAAAAACCTGGGATAAGGTCATGGAAGTCAATCTGCGCGGCGCGGTCCTCTGCTGTCGGCGCGCCTTCGATGTCATGATTCCGCAGGGTAGCGGCGTTATCATCAACATCTCCTCGCTCTCCGGCTTCCCCAACGTCGAGAAGTTCCCCGGCCTGAGCGCCTATAACGTCTCGAAATACGCGGTGGCCGGGCTGAGCGAGATTCTGGCAGTAGAAGGCCAGCCCCATCATATCCGCGTGCTGGCCGTCAGCCCCGGCGCGGTGGATACCGAGATGCTGCGCCAGGCCGCGCCGGGCCTGAAAGCTGGCATGACCCCCGACGATCTGGCGCGCATCCTCTTTTTCCTTGCCAGCGACGACGCCCGCCACCTCAGCGGCATCAACCTGCCCATCTTCAGCAACGCCTGATGGATAGAACAGGCCGCAGGCCAGGCGATACTCACCTGGCCTGCGGCCTGTTCTGCCAGCTTATCAAGGGCTAGCGGCGGCGGCGAGCCGAACGTCGCTGATTAAGGCCCCCGAACGCAGTCCCCGCCGCGATCAAAGGCACCAGGACGAAATAGAGATAGTTAATAGCGTTATCTTGCAGGTAGAGTTTGAGTACATCGAAGAAATCACCAAAAGGGAGCGCAAACAGGCTGTTCCCCTCGCCGAGAATATCAGCCAGCGCCAGGCTCAAGCGGAAATACAGCGCCAGGAAGAACGACAGCAGACCCAGCACGCCCGCCAGGACCGCCAGCACAATATGTCGCTGCCCGCGCGCGCCCAGCAGCACGCCAAGCCCCACCAGAAAGCCAAGCCCCAGCGCGAGAAAGGTGAAATTGGTCTTCGTGAGCTGCAAGAAAAAAGCCCAGATGATTGCGCCAACAATACCTCCGACCAGGCCACCAGCCAACCCCAGGACCAGGCCCATTGGGTCCAGGCCGCCTTGCTGGCCGATGGCTGGCGAAGCAGGCGGCGTTCCAAGATACGCCTGCTGCTGCTGGTAGGCCGACGGCGGCTGATACCCTGGCTGTTGATACCCCTGCTGCTGATAGCCTGGCGGCTGATAGCCCTGCCAGCCACTCGCCTGACCGGCTGGCGGATATGGGCCGCCGGGGGCGCCCGCCATCGGCTGGTGCGAACGGACCGACACTGAAGCCTGGCTCACCACTGGCTGCCCTCCAGGGGCGTAAGCAGGCGGGGCTTGCGTTCCGCTCGCCTGCTGTGCCGCGCCGCACGTCTGGCACGTCGGCCCGGCCACCTGCGCGCCACATTTCCAACATGCTGCCATTGCCATACAGGAATCCTTTCTGCTACGATACACCGTGACTCACTGGTTTCCTAGACTACCTATTAAAAAGGCCAGGCAGATTATAACACAGCCATTGGCAGGCACAACAAGTCCGGGGGCAGCAGGCGTCTTCTGATAGAGAAGGCCCATAGCTCTCACCGCATCAAGCACATCGTCAAATAACGTTCAATGTTTCAAGCATATGGTAAGGAGTAGGATTTGTGTAGGGTTTGTAAGCAGTAGGACTTTCGTTCAGCAGGCTGGCCCGCGAAGGTTCAGCCAGGGAAGGGAGAGGAGAGAAGAACGTTGCGTATCGCTCTTGTAGCCCCGCTCATCTCACCCATCGCGCCGCCGTTTATGGGGGGAGCGCAGGCGCTGCTGGCCGATCTGGCCGCCGGCATGGCCGCGCGCGGCCATCAGATCACCCTTTTTGCCGCCTCTGGCTCGTCCATTCCAGACCCCGGCGTCACGGTGCGCGACCCAGGAATTGACTGGCGCCAGTTACGCCCGGCCAGCTTCCATGAAACTGCCGCCGACGCTGAAGGCGAAAGCGAGCCGCCCGACGGCGCCTTCTTTCGCAGCGCCGATGGCTTTCTGCGCGTCTTCACCCTGCTTCAGCAGGAGCTAAGCGCGTATGATCTGATTCACGCCCATGCCTTCGACTGGCCCTCTTTTGCTTTTGGCGCGCTGCTGGCGCGGCAGCGCCCCGTTGTCCACACGCTGCATCTGCCCGCCGTCAATCCAGAAATCAACGCGCTCCTGCGCGAACTGCACGAAACAGGCAACCCGACCAGATTTATCACCGTTTCCCAGGCGTGCGCGGAGACGTATCGCCCCTTTGTCCCGCTGGATACCATCATTCCTAACGGCATTGATACCGATGCTATCCCCTTTGGCCCGGAACCCGACGCGGATGGCTGCGTTTTATTTGCCGGACGCCTCTCGCCAGAGAAAGGCGTCGCCGACGCCATCAAGATCGCCCGCCGGGCGGGCCGCCGTCTGAGCCTGGCCGGTGGCATCTACGACTCAACCTATTTCGAGCAAGCCATTCAGCCCCAGCTTCACGCGCACAAGCACGACCTGGAATATGTGGGGCAGCTTCCGCGCCCCGACCTCTGGGCGTTGATGGGCCATGCCACCGCGGTGCTGCTGCCTATTGACTGGGAAGAACCCTTCGGCCTGGTTGCCGCCGAAGCAATGGCGGCTGGCTGCCCCGTCATCGCCTACGCGCGCGGCGCGCTGCCAGAGATCATCAAGGATGGCGAAACGGGTTTCCTTATTTCCCCTGGTGACATTGACGCTGCCGCGCGCGCCGTCGTCTCGGCCTCTTCGCTTTCACGCTCCGCCTGCCGCGCCCGCGCCCAGCGATATTTCAGCCTGACCCGCATGCTCGACGACTATGAGCGGTTCTACCAGCAATTACTGCATGGACACGCAGGCGGTTAGCAGAACGCTTCCCGTGTACCGCCGCCGTCCCGGCGGCTAGACGCTGGCTTGCTGGTCCGCCGCCCCTGAAGGCGAGCGTTCGCCCTGGCGCAGCGGTGGCCGCCGGGACGGCGGCGCTACAGGCGCCCCGCAGCCCCTCCTGCCGCCTGGAAGGCGGCGCTACAGGACGGCGGCGCTACAGGCGGCAAGCCTACTGCGGCGCCCCGGCCATCTGCGCGATCAATCCCGCGAGAACCGCTGGCCGCTGAAGTGGCGCGTCATGGACGGTATCGGCCAGATACTCGACGCGAACCGCAGGATGCGCCGCCAGGATGCGCGCAATGCCCTCGCGCTTGGCGGCCTGAAACTGGCGCTGACGATCATCTGCCGCCTGCTGCTCCGGGCAGACCAGCAGAATCGGACAGGTCACGTGGTCATACAGCGCCAGCGTGGGCTGCTCCCACATCGCTTCCAGAATCTGGAGATGGTTTGCCAGCGAAAGGCGCGGGGCAACCGTCCCATCGGCGCGCAGTTCGACGATATGCAAGAAGATGTCTTCAAGCTGTGGACTCCAGACCTCCGCCAGCGGCCCGCGCTGCGGAAACGTCAGGAACGTTCCGGCGGGCGTTCCGGCAAACTGCGGCGGGGCCAGTTCTTTCAGCATGCGCTCTTTAGTCCAGCCTGCCCGCTGGCCCATCTGCGTAAAGCCGCCATCCACCAGCACAATCGCGTGGGTGTCCTGCGGATAGGTCGCCGCGTAGTTCAGCACGACGCCTCCACCCCAGGAATGCCCCACGACGACAGGGCGCTCCAGCCCCAGAGCGGCAGCAACGGCGTGATCGTCGGCCAGAATCTCCTCAAAGGTGTAGCCGTGATCTGGCTTGTCGCTCTCGCCATGACCGCGCTGATCGAGCGCCACCACACGGAAGCCGCGCCGCGCCAGCAGAGGGGCGGTCAAGTCCCAGATGCGCGCCGCCGAAGCCAGCCCGTGAATCAATAAGAGCGGCGGGAGGCCCGAAGCCGCTCCCGCCGCTGGCTGCCATGCCCGATAATGAAAGCGCAGCCCGCGCGCCTCAACCGTCGCATCCTCCAGAGTCACATCTGCTGCCTGTTCCTGCATTACATCTTCTCCAGACGCGCAAAGCTGACATCCAGCGTCTTTTTGCCAAAACGCTCGCCAAAATCAACTTCGACCAGTTCGTTATCGTGTTCCTGCATACTGCTGACGACGGTCCCAACGCCATAGACGCGATGCTTCACGCGGTCCCCCGCGTGAAATTGTGGCCCGCTTGGCTCGGCGGGCGGGCGGTCTGGTGTGGCCGAAGGCGTCTCATCCTCTGCTAGCTCGCGCGCGATCTGGCTGGAATAGCCCCAGCCACCTGGGCCAGAGGCGCGGGCAGCCCAGCCGCCCCGGCTGCGATTGCTGGGGGGGGCGTCCATCGTCGCGCCCCCTGGCACGCTGCGCGGCAGGCTCACGCTGCCAGAGGCTCTGCTGCGCGGCATGCTCTGGCGGCCATCCACCAGATGCTCAGGAATATCCATCAGGAAGCGCGAGGGTTCCATCACACTACCGCCCGCCTCGCCAAAGCTGCCATAGAACGTGCGCCGGAAGGCGCGCACCAGATAGAGCCGCTTCATAGCGCGGGTGATGCCCACATAGGCCAGGCGCCGCTCCTCTTCAAGCTGCTTGATGTCCATCAACGAGCGCCCATGCGGCAGCAACCCCTCTTCCATCCCGACGATAAACACCGCCGGAAACTCCAGCCCCTTGGCCGCGTGCAGCGTAATCAGTGTGGCGGCGTCGGCGTCTTCCTGGGCCAGTCTGGCCCGCTCATCGCCGCTGGTCTGAACCACATCGGCCCCGCCGACCAGCGCCACCTGCTCCAGAAACAGTTGCAGCGCCGTCCCCGGCTCAATCTCGGAATAATCCATTGCCACCCGCTGCAATTCGCGCACATTGCGCAGACGCTCTTCGCCCTCTTCGCTGCCCCCGCTCAACTCCGAGCGATAGCCGGTCTGATTGAGAATCTGCTCGATCAGATCGGGCAGGCGCTCCGTGGCTGCCGCAGCCAGCAGATTATCCAGAATCGCGCAGAAATTGACAAGCGCCCGCTTCCCCGCCGTGTTCAGCGTCGGATGATCTTGAATCGTGCGCAGCGCCTCGCAGACCGGCAGCTTTTGCATATCGGCCCACTTGAGCAGTTCATCCAGCGTCTTTGGGCCAATTTTGCGGTTGGGAACGTTGATGATGCGCTTCAGGCTAAAGGTATCTGACGGATTCAACAGCAGCCGCAGATAGGAAAGCACGTCTTTGATTTCTTTGCGCTCATAGAAGCGTTTGGATCCGATCACCTTATAGGGGACGCCCGCCCGGATAAACTGCTCTTCCAAGGCCCGCGATTGCGCGTTGGTCCGGTACATCACCGCGCAATCCTTCAGCTTCACCTCACCCCGCGCCACCAGGCGGCGGATTTCGTTCGCCACCCACTGGCCCTCTTCCTCCTCGTTATATGCCTCGTGGACCAATATGCGTTCGCCGCCCCTGGTCTCGGTCCAGAGCCGCTTATCCTTGCGCGAAAGGTTATGCTGCACCACCTGGCGCGCCGCGTCGAGGATCGGCTGGGTGGAGCGATAGTTCTGCTCCAGCAGAATGACCCGCGCTTCAGGGAAGTCTTGCTCGAAAGCCAGGATATTGCGCACATCTGCGCCGCGCCAGGAATAGATGCCCTGGTCCTCATCGCCCACGACACAGACATTGCGATGGCCGGGGTTCTCCGGCGTGCCTTTGCCCAGCAGCATTACCAGCTTATACTGCGCGATATTCGTATCTTGAAACTCATCAATATGCAAAAAGCGATAGCGCGCCTGATAACGCTCCAGCACATCGGGATGCTGCCGCCAGAGGGTATGGGTCAGCAGGATCAGATCATCGAAATCAACGGCGTTATTGTGTTGCAGCAAGCGTTGGTATTCTTTATAGACGCGCGCCACGATTTCATCATAGTATTTGCGCGCTTGCTCGGCGAATTGCAGCGGCCCCATCAGTTCATTTTTCGCCCGCGAAATGGCGCTGAGCATGCTGCGGGGCTGATATTGTTTATCATTCAGATCGAGATTCAGAACCGCCTGCTTTGCCAGCGTGGTCTGGTCGTCATCATCGAAGATCGCAAAGTTGGAGGGGATGACTCCGGTCTGGTTGCCCTCGCGCCGTAAGATACGCGCACAGATGGCGTGGAAGGTGCCAATCGTCAGATCGCGCGCCCGCGCGCCCACCAGCTTATCCAATCGCTCGCGCATCTCGCGGGCGGCCTTGTTGGTAAAAGTCACGGCCAGCAAGCCCCAGGGCGGCACGTCCTGCTCGCGCAAGAGATAGGCGATTCGATGCGTAATCACCCGCGTCTTCCCGCTGCCCGGCCCCGCCAGAATCAGCAGCGGCCCTTCGCCGTGTGTCACTGCTTCCTGCTGCGGCGCGTTCAATCCCGTCAGCAGGTCCAACTTCGTTCCCTCCCTTGGTATGGTCATAAGCCAACTCCTTAGCAAGCAAGGTCCATGCTCTTCACAACAGGCATTCCAGCGTTTTTTGGGTCTGCGCGCCCCAGGGCGTCACACGCGCGTCAGCACAGCAATACTCCCTCTCGGAGAAGGAGAGAAACAGCCCAATATAGGTATTGTAACATGCGCGTTGCAGAGCGTCGAGGGTTTCAAAGCGTGTAAACACGTTTCACCGCCGGATAGCAGCAGGGGCACAGCCCCATCGAACAGGTCCGCGCCCCTGCTGCTCTGATCCGGTCTCGATCAGGCCAGCCCCGCCTGTACACGCGCCGCGAGAGCTTGCAGCGTCGCCATATCAGACGGCTCAGGCAATCTGAAGCCCTTCAGCGCCGCGTCGTTGAGGTAGCGCGGGATGACATGAATATGGAAGTGAAAGACGCTCTGGCCTGCGGCTGGCTCGTTGAACTGCGACACCCACATCCCATCTGGCTTAAACTCGCGCTTGATCGCCCGCGCAATGCGCGCCGCCGCGCTGAGCAGCGGCCCGGCCAGGTCATCAGGCAATTCATAAATGTTTCTGAAATGCCGAATGGGGATTACCAGCGTATGCCCCTCTGTCAATTGTTGCAGGCTCATAAAAGCCATGACCGTCTCGTCTCGATAGACTACCGCAGCAGGAATCTGGCCCGCAATAATTTTGCAAAAGACACAATCGTCCATAGGGTTCCTTTCTCTTTTCCAATTACTGCTAGCGCCACCGTCTCTGGCGGCGCTAGCAGTAACAGCCCTCAATCGCCATCCCACGCCCCATCAGAGTGGCGCAGGAAGTTATCAATCAGCCGCGCCGGGCCAACCCTCGCCGCCAGCGCCAGCAAGACTGGCTGGTCTGGCGCGATGCGTGGCAAGGCCAGCATCGTGTTGGGGTCGCACACATCGGCGTAATCCAGGTGGGCGCGCGGCTCGCGGGCGATGACGCGGGCAAGCGCGGCGCGCAGGATGTCGGTATTCTGTTCGCCAGCGTCAACCAGCCGCCGCGCCTCTTGAAGAGCCTGGTAGAGAATCGTGGCGGCCTGGCGTTCTTCAGGCGAGAGATACGCGTTGCGGCTGCTCATAGCAAGGCCATCAGCTTCGCGCACCGTCGGCAGGACACGCAGCGTCAGGGCAAAATGCAGATCGACAATAAGCTGACGGATCACCGCCACCTGCTGGGCGTCTTTCTGGCCGAAATAGGCGCGCTGAGGGCAGACAACCTGAAAGAGCTTGGCAACGACAGTGGCAACACCGCGAAAGTGGCCGGGGCGGCTCGCGCCCTCCAGGCGCTCAACCAGCGGCCCAACGGGGTCTACATAGCACGCGAACCCAGGCGCGTAGACATCATCAGCGGCAGGCGTGAAGATGTAGTCAGCGCCCGCCTGTTCCAGCAGCGCCAGATCGCGCGGCAGGTCGCGCGGGTAGCGCGAAAGGTCTTCGCGTGGGCCAAACTGCGTGGGATTGACGAAAATGCTGACGACGACCCGCGCGCATTCCTGGCGGGCAGCGCGTGCCAGAGAGAGATGCCCATCGTGGAGATAGCCCATCGTCGGGACAAGGCCAACGCTTTCGTCCGTCGCCCAGCGCCGCGCCAGAGCCTGCATCTCGGCAACCGTGTTGATGATCTGCATCCGCGCCTCCTTCTCTTCTTCCAGGTGGCCGCTTCCCGGCGCTGCAAGCCCTTTTCGCGGGCGGTGGCAAACGACGCCAGCAACTCGATGCCCATCATGTGAAGTACCCACAGTTAAAGCAGTGGGCTTCTACGACGCCGTAGCATCGTGGGCCACTTCCTGGCCCCGGAACAACATGTTGAGTGCCGCGTTGTGGTCCCGGTCTAGCTCTGCGCCGCATGCGCAGGAGTGCCAGCGTTCGGAGAGTTCCTTTTTCACGATGGTTCCACACCCGCTGCAAAGCTGGCTGGTGTACTTGGGGTCTACCAACACCACGCGCCGCCCGGCCCTCTCAGCCTTGACGATGCAGAACTGTTGGAACTGACCCCAACCAGCATCTAGGATGGATTGATTTAAGCCCGCCTTGGCCGCCGCCCCATTGGGCAGATACGCGCCCTCGTGGTCTGGGTCCGGTTTGGCTTCCGGCGTGGCGGTCATATTGAGGATAGACAGGTCTTCCATCGCCAGTAGCCCGTACTCATCCACCAGGCGGCGGGAAAGCTGATGATGAAAGTTGTGCCGTTGGTTGCGGACCTTGCGATGTGCCTTTGCCAGCGCGATAGCCGCTCGTTTTCTGCGATGACTGCCATATTTCCGCCGGTCCTTGACCTGGCTCAGCCGCTTGAGACGCTTCAAGCCTTTGCGATACTGCCGGGGGTTCTCGATCTGCTCGCCTGTAGACAACGTGGCAAAATGCAGCACACCCAGGTCCAGCCCAACGGCGGCAGTAGTGGGCGGCAAGGGAGGTTCCTCGGCCACCTCACAGGAGAACGTGACGTACCATTGGTCTATATCGCGCCGGATGGTGACAGTTTTGATTGTACGCTGCATCTCCCGATGCAGCCTGACTTTCACGTCGCCCACACCAGCCAGCGCCAGGCGGTCCCCGTGCAGCTTCCAGCCAGCCACGTCAGGATAGGTGAAACTCTGATAGCGGGTGGCACTCTTGAAACGCGGGTAGCCAGGGGTGTCCCCATTCCTGATGCGGCGGAAGAAGGCGGCAAAGGCTTTGTCCAGGCGGCGCAGCACGTCTTGCAGGACATGCGAGGGAACGTCTTGATAGGCGGGGTACGTCTGCTTCAGGTCGGGCAACTCGTTGATTTGGGCATAGCAGGAAAGCGAGGCGTGGCGCATCTGATAGTAGGTGCGGCGTTGTTCCAGCCCCGCGTTGTACAGGTCACGACAGCGCCGCAGAAAGAACAGCAGCGTCTGTTCTTGCCTGGCTGTTGGGGAGATACGGTATTTGAACGTCTTCCTACTCGGCACGCGCTGGTCCCTTCTGGTGGGCCAGCACATACTGCTCTAACGCCCACAACACTTCGCCGGTAAAGGAGCGCTTATGGGCCTTGCCCAAGGCTCGTAAGGCTGCTTGAAGTTCCGGTGAGATATAGATGGTCGTGCGTTTCAGTTTGGCATCGTTGTTCATGATGATAGTATATCATCGCTTTGTAATCTTGCCAAGCGGTGGGCCTCCTGACCCCGCCTGAAGACGGGGGTATGCGGCGGCCCTTTCATCAAGAAGAAAGAAGAAAAGGACAGGGCGCTAGAAGGGCGTGCGAATAGGGTCGGCTGGCGTTGGCGTCCCGGTGAGGAGTGGAAACGACTGGCCCTCCACCACCACCAGGACGCCGACGCCCCGCCGGAGCGCCGCCAATTCTTCTTGAAGCTGGCGGTTTTCCGCAACGAGCGCCTGCATCCGCTGGCGCATCTCCAGCAGCGCGTTGGCGATCTGCTCAAACCCTTCGATTGTCGGATCCATAGCTGGCCCCTTTTCATCTGTCTGGGCCGATTAGCCTGCGACCATGCTCTGACGACCCCGGACAATAGCCTCTCTCGATGCTGTCATACAATCGGTCTGAGATAGAAAACGAGCAATCTCTGTGGTAAGTAACATGCCTGGGCGTTCGCCAAAATCGCCGCCGCGCGCGAAGCCGCCGCAGACCATCACGCAGCCCTTCTGACGCTGCCTTGTCGCGCATGGTATGATGAAAGCGACAGGCGCTTCCAGGTACTTCCAGGTGCTTCCAGGCATCTAGCAGAAAGAGGGCCAATTACGCATGGACAGCCAGCGTGGAAAGCAACCATCATCGGATCAGGCCAAAAGTGCGCCGCAGGGTCCGGTAGTGGTCATGGATTCGTCGCGGCTCTGGCGACAGAATCGCTATATCTATCCGGTACTGGCGCGGCGCACCGGCGGCGTCTCGATTGGCGTCAACCTCAACGTTGATAAGATTTGCAACTTCGGCTGCATCTACTGCGAAGTCAATCGCCGCATGGCCCCGCTCATCAAGGATGTGGACCTGGAGGCGCTGACCACCGAAATGCGCGCGGCGCTGGCAATGGCGCAGAGCGGCGAACTGCTGCTCGATGCCCGCTTTGCCGGGCGGGCCGCGCCGGACGGCGGGGCGCTGCGCGTCACCGACATTGCCTTTTCGGGCGATGGCGAACCAACCTCGTTCCGCAACTTCAAGGCTGTCGTGGAGCGCACGATTGCCCTGCGTGATGAGGCCGGAGCGCGCGAGCGACCAACGGGAGCGAGAGGGGCGGCGCCCGGTGGCAGCCCGCGAGCCGCAGGCGAGAGTGCGGGAACCCAGTTCCCGCAAGGGCTGCCCCCCGGAGGGGCCGTCCAGCACTCCGGGCCGGAGGCCGGAGCGCGCGAGCGACCAGCGGGAGCGAGAGGGGCGGCGCCCGGAGCCGTCCAGCACTCCGGGCCGGAGGCCGGGCTGCCCAACATCAAGATCGTCGTGATTACCAATGCCTCGCTTTTTCACCGGCCCCAGGTGCGCGAGGCGCTGGCGCTGGTGGACCGCGCTGGCGGCGAGGTATGGGCCAAGCTGGACGCGGGTACGGCTGACTACTTCAAGCTGATTGACGATACGACCATTCCCTATGAACGCATCCTGCGCAACATTCGTGACCTGGGGCGCGCACAGCCGCTGGTCATTCAGAGCTGCTTTATGCGCGTGCATGGCGTCGGACCGAGCGATGAAGAGATTGCCGCGTATATCGGGCGGCTTCGTGATTTTCTGGAGCAGGGCGCGCGCATCAAACTGGTGCAGGTCTACAGTGTCTCACGGCCTCCTGCGGAAAGCTACGTCACCGCCCTGCCACCCTCGGAGCTAGAGGGCATCCGCAGCCACGTCGAAGCCGCGCTGGGGTCTATCCCCGTCAGGCGCTTCGACGGCACATGGACTGGCGCGGCCTGAACCAGTTCAACTTTTTACCGCCCGATGCCGCGTGACATACTCGCGGAGAGCGCGATTCATCTGCGTTTGATACCCCTTGCCCCGACTCGCCCTGGCCTTGAACCAGGCAATAAGGTCAGCGTCAAGGCGCAGCGTGATCTGCTGCTTCACCGGGCGGTAAAAGACGCCGCGCCTGGCCTCGCTCCAGTCGAGTACCTCCGGGGCGTCTGACGTATCAATCTCTTCCTCAGACATGGCAGCCAGCGCTTCTAGTTCCGCTTGCTGCTCTGGGGTGAGTTGGTTAGAAGTTCCCTTCTTCATAAGCTTTCCTTTCGTGGGCAGTCGCACGTCTCGCGCTGATGATACGCCCGGTTTCCTGGCTGGTCGCAGGGTCCAACTTGGGAGGGGTATGCACCACGAATACCGTCACTGGCCCGATCCTGCCAATCGTTTGCCAGCGTTCCTCATCGGGATACGGGTCACGGCGGCTGAGCGCGAGCGGGTCATCGAACACAAGGGCTGCTGTCTCAAAGCTCAGATGATGCTTCCGCTTATTGCTCACATTCTTCTGCTCATCCCAGATCCAGCGCACGGTTTGCCCCACAGTAACTACACAATTGTAACTACATTTTAGCATGTAGAGAGGGGCGCTGCAAGTCGTGTTCATCAGTTTGCGACGCATGCTGGTAACGGCGCATAATAGGGGCAAACCGAGGCTCACCAGAGAGAAGGCTGTTCCATTGTGACATCCCCCGATGGCTTACCGACGATCACCAGCGCGCACCTGCGCCTCTATCAACTCTATGACATCAGCTACAGTATTGATCTGGAGCACGCGCGCCGCTTCTTGCTGACACCAAGCGCCCGCGCCCGTCCGGTGGTGAGCCGGGGCGCGCGGATTGATATTCCCCAGCTTCCCCTGGAAACGCGCCTGAACGATTACCCCGTGACGCTCGGCGGCAGACAACTGCTCGGCCACATGCAGGCGCGCGTCTATGACCTGGGCATTGTGGCGCTCTCCCTGGTCATCGCCCTGCCGATGCCGCTCCGCTGGAACGAGGCCATCGAACTGCTCGCCGATGCCCAGGCGTTCCCCGCCCAGGTCGCCGCCATCTTTGCTGAAAATCTGGAGGGTCTGCGCAAACGCCTGGAACCGGCCATCGAACGCCCCAACAAGAACGTGCGCGGCGAAGACTATACCATCTTCTTCATCGAACGGCTCGACGCAGGCCCACCAGCCGCGACATTGGGCCGTCATCCCATGCTGCTTCAGGTCGCGTTGGGCGAGCGCAAAACGCTGAGCGCCGCCGCGTCTTCGCTGGCGACCAGCCTGAGCTACTACGAAGACGACCTGATCTTTCTCACCTGGAGCGCGGCGGTAGTCATCGAGCCAGACGCTGCCGCGCGCGAGGACGCCGAACTGCTGCTGGAGTTTGCCAACGCGCAGCTACTCTCTCTACGCTCCTATGACGCCGAGGTGGAACGCGATATGCAGCGCCTGACGCCGCGCATCGCCCGCCCCCGACGCCCGCAGTGGGCGGCGCTGCGTTCAACTGGCGGCTTTCTGCGTGAGATTCATAGCCTGATCGCCGACATCACCGAAACCCGCGCGCGCATCGAAAACGCTCTTAAAGTCACCGAAGATGTCTATTGGAACCGCGTCTATGCAGCGGCGCTGACCATCCTGCGCGTCCAGGTCTGGCAAACCGGCATTGACGAAGCCCTGAGCGTTCTCCGGCAAACGGCTTCTCTCCTGCATGAAGAAACGCAGGCCGCCTGGGGTACGCTGCTGGAGATTATGATTATCGTCCTGATCGCGGTGGAACTGGTGGTCGCGCTGCTGGGCCTGCACTGATCCCCATTCAGGCCGCCTGGTCAGCGCCCCTCAATTCGTGCGCACTTCTGTCTCTTGCCAGGCCACGCGCCGCGCCTTTCTGCCCTGCCAGACGCGAGCCAGCCCCCAAAACGCTGCGCCGCTGCGGGCGCGCTTGCCAAGCGTCACCACAAAGAAGAAAAGCAGACCCCCAAACACCAGGATGCTGACCAGACTGATCAGCCGATCCAGCAGGATGGTTGCGCCCGCCAGGTTTTGCGCCGCGCCGGTATGCGGCACAAAGAGCAAGATCATGGCAAACATCCCTGCTTCGACAAATCCCACCCCGCCGCTTGTCAGCGGTACAGTGGTCAGCAGCGATTCTCCCAGCGCGATCAAAAACGCCGCTGCGAAAACATGCGCCGGATCGCCGCTGAGAAGTCCGGTAGCCAGAGCCACCAGCAGAAAACGCAGCGATTCCACCAGCCAGATGCTGGCCGTCAGGGGGGCCAGCAGGTGAAGCCGCTTGAACGAACCAAGGGTTCCCTCTTGAAAATGAACGTAGTGGGGGCGCAAGCGCGCCGGAACCAGCCGCCCAATCTGCTGACGCCACAGGCGCAGCGCCACCAGCCCACCGACCAGAGCAACCACCAGCGCCAAACACACCTGCAACGCAAGCTCCACCTGCGCGGGCAATTGCTCATGCAGGCTCACCAGAATCGCCACAATAAAGAACAGGGGCAGCGCGATCAGATCAATGATGCGCTCGGCGAAGACTGTGCCAAACGAGCGCGTCGTGGAGACATTGGCCTCTTGCCGCAGCAGATAGGCGCGGTAGAGATCGCCCAGCTTGGCCGGAACGACGACGTTGGCAAACCAGGAGAGATAGAGAATCTTCGTCAGGGTAATAAAACCGGGCAGGCGCGCCCCTGACTCTTTGCGATAGCCAGCATTCTCCAGCAGCAGCTTCCAGCGAACGACCCGCAGCATGAGCGAGGCGTAAAAAGCTATCAGGGCCGCCAGAAAGAGCCAGATGTTGGCCTGGACCAGCGCAGCGCCGATGCTTTGGGGATTCAACTCCAGGCTCAAGTGCTGCGCCAGCAGCGCAAAGATGACGATAACCGCGATGAGCGGAACGATAGTGCGCCAGCTTACAAGCTTCTTGCGGAGCGAAAGCTGCTCTAGTTCTTCTTGTTTCTTCATAGGCGGCATAACAGAACTTAGAACGCCTCACAAAACCTACGTGCCATCAAGGGGCGGGGCCGTAGCGCCAGCGTCCCCGCTGGCCGGGGCGGGGCCATAGCGCCAGCGTCCTCGCTGGCCGGGGCAGGGCCGTAGCGCCGGTTTTGTCAGGGACTCTTACCGGCGAATACCAAGCCGCACCAGCAGCAGCGGGCGGAAGATCCGCCACCAATCGCGGAATGGCCGCATCTTGGTATAGCCTATCTTACGATCAAGGGGATACACTTTGGTTGCCGGTACCTCAACGGCAACGCCTTTCTGGAGGCAGCGAAAATACAGATATGGCTCCAGTTCGTAGCGATTCAGCCACTCCTGACCCAGCGGAAACGAGAGCGCAGTGTCGGTCAGGAAGGCGCGAAAGCCGTTGGTCCCATCGGTCACGCGGCGAAAAGCGATCAGCGTGAACAGCGCCGAATACCCCCAGGTCATGAAAGTACGGCTCAAGGGATGATGCACGCGCCTGCCGCCGCGCAGATAGCGGGAACCCTGCACAAACTCGGCTCGCCCCTGTTCGATTGGCTCCAGCAGGCGCGGGATCTCAGCGGGAATATCCTGGTCGTCGCTGGCCGCCACGACCACGACATCATAGCCATGATCGCGCGCATAATAGATGCCTGTGCGTATGGCCGCGCCGACGCCCATATTCTGCGCGTGGCGGATCACCACCGCGCCCAACGCGGCGGCTTCTGCCCCGGTGCCGTCCGTCGAACAGTCATCAACGACCAGAATCGTATGCACCACCCCCGCAGGCGTCTTGGAGATGGTTGCCCCTATTTTGCCCGCCTCGTTCAAGGCGGGCAGCACCAGCAGCACCCGCTGAATCCTGGTCCGTTTGGGAGCCGCCGCTGCCTGAGCGCCCATCGCAGCGGTTTCAGGCACAGTATCCAGCGCCGCCCGCATCTTTTCATCCCTACTCATGCCTGGCATCCTCTCGTTAGCTCATCTCCCCGGGCCAATCAGATTTTCACCGCGTTACGGTGATCGGCGCGCCCGCAGGCGCTTCCGCGCTCCTGGTCGCCTGGGCCACAGCTTCCAGGACAGCCGTAATCTGTGTTTCGGTCATCTCCGCAAACACCGGAAGCGAAAGGCACTGCGCGGCAATCCACTCGCTGACCGGGAAGCGCAGGCCCGCCAGTTCAGGGTACGCCCTCTGGTGATGGATAGGAACCGGATAATGCAGCCCCGTCTCAATGCCAGCCGCCGCCAGGCTGTTCTGCAACGCCGCTCGATCCGCTGCGCGAATGACATACAGATGCCAGACCGGCTCATTGGCTTCCGCCGCCTGCGGCAGCCCGATGGGCAGCCCGGCCAGCCGTGTCGTGTAGGCGTGCGCAACCTGGCGACGGGCAGCGTTCCAGGCGTCGAGAGCGCGCAGCTTCACCCGCAGTATCGCCGCCTGCATGCTATCGAGCCGCCGATTGAAGGCCAGCATCTCATGATGATATTTGACCTTCTGCCCATAGTTGCGCAGCATCCGCACCCGCTGCGCCAATGCCGGATCATTCGTCGTCAGCGCCCCGGCGTCGCCAGCCGCCCCCAGGTTTTTCCCCGGATAGAAACTGAAGGCGGCGGCGTGGCCCAGGCTCCCCGCGCGGCGGCCCTTATAGCGCGCGCCATGTGCCTGGCAGGCGTCCTCCAACACAAACAACTGATGACGCGCCGCAAGCTCCATCAGCGGGTCCATATCCACCGTCTGACCATAGAGATGCACCGGCACAATCGCTCTGGTGCGCGGCGTAATCGCCGCTTCTATCGAAGCCGGGTCCATCAGATAGGTATCGGGCCGCACTTCCACCAGAACAGGCGTGGCCCCTGTGAACGAAATCGCCGAGACGGTGGCGATAAACGTATGGCTGACCGTAATCACCTCGTCGCCCGGACCAACCCCCGCCGCGCGCAGCCCCAATTCAAGCGCGCTGATACCTGAGTCCATGCCCACACAGGCGCGCGTCCCGCAAAACGCGGCAAACTCCTCCTCGAAGGCCGCCACCTCTTCTCCCAGGATGAAGTGGCAGCTATCCAGCACCCGCGCAACGGCAGCGTCAATATCAGATCGAATCGGAGCGAGCTGCGCTTTGAGGTCCACAAACGGAACAGACATACCTTTCCTCCCTCATAGGGCGGGGCCGTAGCGCCAGCGCCCCGCTGGCCGGGCCGGGGCCGGACCGTAGCGCCAGCGTCCCGCTGGCCGGGGCGGGGCCAAACGCCGGTTTTGTTAGGGATTCTTGGCGGCCCGCCGGGGCGGCCCCCCTCCCTGATCAATGCGCTCCCGGCCCAATCCCTGGGCAAGCACATCCCGATAGCGGCCATCCACCACATCATAAGGGGTCAGTCCATAGGGGCATTCCAGACTCGTCACCGGGCGCAAGATGCGCGCGGGGTTGCCAGCAACCACCATTCCGGCAGGCACATCCCGCGTGATCACGCTCCCTGAACCAACCAGCGCGCCCGCGCCGATCACCACTCCCGCCCCAACCACCACCCCGACCCCCAGGCGCGCGCCGCGTTGAATCACCGGCCCCTGCATACACTTGGTACACACCGGATGCGGGTCATTGGCAAACTTGACGCCGGGGGCCAGAAACACCTCATCCTCAATTGTACTGTACTGGGCAATATAGACCCCCGTATGAATATGGACAGCGTTGCCAATCGTGACCCCATAATCAACGACACTGTGGCTGTTGATAGACACATGATCCCCAATGGCGCACTCTTCCCGCACGATGACAAAATGCCCGGTCTCAAAATGCGCGCCTATCCGGCTGCCCGCGTACAGAACGGTTCCGCTCCGCAGGCGGGCATGGGGGCCAAGCGACCCTGCCAGTTCCACACCGGCTCGGCCCGTCCGGGCGCCAATCATCACCCACGCATCGGCCTCAAGCCCTTCGCCAATCTGGACAACCGGATCATGCTCCAGAGGAAAAGAGGACATAACGTTGTTCCATTTCCACCGGCACGCCGCCCGCCTTGAGAGATCGCTGGATCGCATCCATGATAGCGACAACGCGCACTCCATCCCATCCATCGCTCAACGGGCGGCGGCCAGCCAGCGCCGCCTGAACAAAATGGCGCGCCTGCTCGCGCAGCGGCTCATCGCCGCGCACCGGAGGGATACGCACCTCGCCGCTGCGTACCACATACTGAAACTCGCCGTAAGAAGCGTAAGGCGAAGGCTCCTCCCTCGCGCCTTTATCGTAAATGCGCAGCCCTTCCATCGGCTGCACATCATCCAGCACCGCCATTCTCTGCCGACCAACCACCGTGACCTCACGTACTTTGCGGGGATCAAGCCAGCTCACCCGCAGGTGCGCCGCCACGCCGCCTGGCATTTCGAGGGTGATGAAGACAACATCCTCGCGCCCCGCTTGCAGGTACGAAAAGCCCTGCGCGGTGACGCGGAGCGGCATATGATCAAGCAGATGCAACACAATAGATATATCATGCGGGGCAAGATCCCAGGCGGCATTCACATCCGGGCGAATTGGCCCAAGGTTGGTGCGCACCAGACAAAGGTAACACACCTCTCCAAAGCCAGGATCGAGTATTTCCTGCCGGAGCGCGTTCACGCCCGCGTTATAGCGGAAAATATGGCCGACCATCAACGTCCGCTGACACGCATCGGCGCACTGCGCCAGGGCAACCGCCTCCTCTACCTGCGTAGTCAGCGGCTTCTCACAGAGGGTATGCTTGCCCGCGCGCAAGGCGGCTGAGGCAAGGGCAAAATGGGAGCGAGCATCAGTCGCTACGACGACCGCCTGGATGTCCTCGGCGCTCAAGAGTTCATCCACCGAGGCCACCACACGCACACCCGGATAGCGCGCGGCCACACGCTGCCGTATGTCGGGCCGCGTGTCACACGCGACAACAAGTTTTGTCTGCTCCAATTCCGATAAGACGCGCAGGTAATTCTGCCCCCACTGCCCACACCCGATCACACCCACGCGCAGATGACCGGACGACCCATCAGAGCGTTCCTGGGGCGCATGCTCATCAATGTGCGCTTGCTGGTTCACGTTGCTTTGAGTCACCAATGCGATTACTCCAGGGCTGGCAGCGCCTTCTAATGTCGCCCGATTGTTTCTGGAGGCTTAGAGCGCCTCACACAACCTCCGCACAGCAGGGGCGGGGGTGTAGCGCCGTCCTCCCAGGCGGCAGGGGTGGGGCCAACCGTCGGTTGTGTGAGGCATTCTTAGTAGAGGATTATTGACACTCCCCATGGCTCAAGCCAGGGGATTCTTCCTTCATCCAGCGAGCTTAGCAGACCGCAATCGCTTGCGGCTACCAGAGGTTCCCTGTCCAGAAGCGTTACGTACTGCCGAGGCAGCACCCGTTCCCGCCTGCCCGGCGGTACGGTTGAGGGCCAGTTCTAAGATGTTGAGAGCCGCATTATGATCTCGATCAAGCACCAAACCGCATTCCGGGCAAACGTGCGTCCGCATGCTGAGCGTCTTCTTGACCCGGAACCCACAGCCAGAGCAATCCTGCGTGGTGAAGCGTGGGGAGACGGCCACCACGGAAATGCCATGCAGGGAGCCATAGTATCTGAGCCAGCCCAGGAACAGCCCCCAACTGGCATCGCTGATACTCTTGGCAAGATGATGATTCTTGACCAGGCTGGCTATCTTGAGGTCTTCGTAGGCGATCAGGTCGTGAGACGAGACGAGCGCACTTGCCGCCTTCGCGGCGAAGTCTTTACGCTGCCTACTGACTTTCAGATAGCCTTTTGCCAGGCGTTTGCTGGCTTTCTTGCGGTTCTTCCCGCGTTTCTGCTTGCGGGAGACGCGCCGATGCAAGCGTTTCAGTTTGGCCTCGGCCTTCCTGAGATAGCGAGGATTGTCTACCTGTTGGCCCGCAGAATCGGTGTAGAAGGCTTTCAAGCCGACATCAATGCCCACCTGTTTCCCCGTCGGCGAGTGGTCTATCTGTCGATCTGCCTGGACGGCCAACTGCACATAGTACCCGTCGGCGCGCTTGAGGAGACGGACCCGCTTGATCTGCTGCATGGGAAACGTTTCAATGGAGCGTGTGCCAATGAGGCGCAGCGTCCCAATGCTGTGTCCGTCCGTGAAGGTGAGCGAACGCCCATCCGGTTCCAACCGCCAGCCAGAGGTCTTGTACTCGACAGACCGGTTCTCTTTCTGGAAGCGGGGATAGCCCTTCTTCCCTGGCTTGTGGTTCCGGCAGTTCTCGTAGAAGCGTGCAATTGCAAACCAGGCACGATCAGCCGCCGCCTGGCGGGCCATCGCATTGAGCCGCGCGGCAAACGGGTAGTCTTTCGCCAGTTGCGCGCAGTAGGCTTGCAGGTCATTTTTGCCCGTACCCCGCGTATCCATCCACAACCGGAGCGCCTTGTTGCGCACAAACTGCGTGGTACGGATGGCTGCCTCAATCGCGCTTTGCTGGCGTTGATTGGTCCTAAGTTTGTACTCCAGAATCAGCACGCACGCCTCGCTTCTTGGCCCCTTCACGGATCAGGATTTCGAGCATGGCCGTATGTGAGATGCCTGTGGCCTTACTCATGGCGTCCAGCAACGCTCTGGCCTCTGGTGTTAAGCGGAATCCTGTTGATTGCTTCATATCAATATTGTAGCACAAAACGCGAAACGTTGTCAAACAGCGAGACGGCGGCGCTTCCTCCCCATGACTAAAGTCAGGAGCTTTCGCGCTCGCCCTCGGTAAAGAACATCTAAAAGAACATCTAGAAGTAGAACGCAAGGCAGTTGACGGGGTAACGCGACATTCGACAGCCCAGGGCCAGCGCGCTGCCCGGCCCACCCTTGATTTTCCGCTCCCAGGCGGCCTATAACTACTAATGGAAGAGAACAGACCGGCGCGTCGGTTTGTGCGCAGCGCGAACAGCTTTGATACGAGTGAGCAGAGGCCAGTGGCGCACTCGAAGCGATCCTGGCCGGATGCAGGAGAGCAAAAGCATGCTAAAAATGGACGCTGAAACCCGCCAGACCATGCAAACCTTTCTGGCGCAGTACGATACCTTGTTGATTGCCACCGAGCGCGATCACCAGCCCTTTACAACGGGCGCTTTCTTCGCCGAAGAGATCAGCGAAAACGGCGACATCACCCTCTATTTTACCTTCATTGTCACCTCGCGCAAGCTGGCGAACCTGCGCGACAACCCCAAAGTCGGCATTTTCATCGGGCCGCGCCAGCCAACCGAATGGCTGGAAGGAACAGGCGCGGCGCAGGTGGTGGAGGAGGCGCAGGAAGCCGAGCGCGTCAAGAGCCTGGTGATGAACAAATCCGAACTGGCGGGCAAGTTCATGGCGCAGGTACCGATTGTGCCGGTGCGCGTGGCCGTCACCTGGGCGCGCATCACCGACCTGCGCGCGGGCTACAAAGTCACTGAAGTGCAATCCGAAAAGGAAATGATCGCATGAACGCGGCGGTAAGCGCCCAACCAGGGCGCATAGCCTTTTTTGCGCAGACGACGCGCGCCCAGGTGCTGCCGGTGATGATGGCCCCGGTGCTGCTCGGCACAGCACTGGCCTGGGATCAACTCCAGGTCTTCAACATCGGCTTCTTCTTACTGGCCTTTGTGGGCGCGCTGGTGGCTCACCTGGGGGCAAACGTCATCAACGATGTTTTCGATTTTCGCAGCGGCGCGGACCAGAAGGCGGCGACGCTGGATACCGGCGACACGAAGCAGACGATCCCCACCGGCTCGGTCAACTTGCTGACGGGCAAGCTAACGCTGCGCCAATACTGGACGCTGGCGGGCGCGCTCTTTGGTGTGGCCCTGGCCTGCGGGCTGGTCCTGACCATCTGGCGGCCCTGGACGCTGGCGTTTGCTGTTGGCGGCTTCTTGCTGGCCTTCTTCTATGTTGCGCCGCCGGTGCGCCTGGCCTACGTGGGGCGCGGCGCGGGCGAAATAGATATTGTGCTGGCCTTTGGTGTCTTGCCGCTGGTAGGGGCGTTCTATGTCCAGGCCGGAACAGTGACCTGGCAGGCAGTGGCCGTATCGCTGGCAGTGGGCCTGTACACCATGACCGTGTTATACTTCCATCACTTCCTGCACTGGCGGGCTGATCGAGCCGTAGGCAAAATGTCGCCCGTAGCCGCGCTGGGCGAAGCGCGCGGGCGTATCGTCGGCTACGCGCTGCTGGCGCTGGTGGGGCTGGTGATTCTGGCCGATAGCTTTATCGGCGCGCTGCCCTGGTACGCGGCGTTCGCGGCGCTGACCATTCTGCTGCCGCTCAACGCGCTGCGGCAGGCCGATGGCTCGCTGCCGGGCTATCTGCGCGTGATGGCGAATCTGATGAATGGCAACCTGCTGGCGGCCCTGATCATGCTGGCGGCCAGCATCGTCCAGGGCATTCTGCGCTAAATTGGGAACGCTCGCCAGGGCGGCTGCCGCGTGTAGCGCCGCCGTCCCTGGCGGCAACCCGCGTGTAGCGCCGCCGTCCCTGGCGGCGAAAAAAAGGGGGAGCAATGAGCAAGGCCCAGACTGAGCAGGCAACCGAGATTTCGCCTGCCAAAGAGAAAGACTCGCGGATTATCTACGGAAACTATGGCTCGATCATTACCGGGAAGAACCCGACCTGGCAATATGGCGGCTTCCCGCTGCCAGATGGCTCGTTCTGGCAGTATCGTGAGCCAAACGCGGTGGTCGTCGTCGAAGGTGATCGGCTGCGCGTAGCTGCTGTACCTCTGACGCGCAGCAATGATCAGGTGCAGATTCTCGACAACGCCAAGAACATGTATTTCTCCACGCAGATGTTCGAGCCGCCGGAGCAAGGGACGATTACCCTGGAATGGTGGATGAGCGCGCGCGGCATAGATACCGCGCCCCACGACCTCTATGACGGGTTTGTCTCGATCAATCTGCTGGACTTCGCTACCGGCCTGGCGCTGGATGTGTTCATGTCCAACGACGTGATCGCCACCGTCTACGCCCGGCTGCCCTTTCCGGGCGTGCCTGTGCCGGAAGAGAGCCAGACTGATCGGCCCAAATATTTCTGTTATTTCCACGAATTAGACACCGCGACGAAGCCAGGAACGAGACACGATTGCAAGATTGCCTATACGAAAAGCGCAAACGAGTTGATCTTCTGGATTGACGGCGTGGAAGCCAGCCACTATACCGAAGTTCCGGCCAAGATGAACTCGTTCCTGATCGCGCTGGGTCTGATGACCGAGAAGGCTCAGCATCAGGGCAAGAGCATCTCGCTGCATGGACAGGGGCTGATTGGCGAGTGGGGACCGTTTACCATCACAAAGAACCGTTAAAGCTCCTTCAAGAAGCGCGCTCCTGACCGAGTGGAG
>DATBHW010000024.1 GCA_036557285.1 Ktedonobacterales bacterium | reverse complement strand
AAGCCGGTGACACCTGAAGCCGCTCACGCCAACCGGGCTTGCTCGGAGGCAGGCGTCGAGGGTGGGATTGGTGACTGGGGTGAAGTCGTAACAAGGTAGCCGTACCGGAAGGTGCGGCTGGATCACCTCCTTTCTAGGGAGAGCATCCTCTTCTTCGGGAAGAGGGGAAGCTTCCAGGTCGATCAAGTTCCTTGTCTATCCTTTGGCAGTCCTGGCATTGACCCAAAGCCATCCTTACCACTCTTGAGTTGTCGCAGGTCTCGCACCTCGCCTCCCCTCTCTGGGCCTTTAGCTCAGGTGGTTAGAGCGCAGTCCTGATAAGACTGAGGCCCCTGGTTCGAGTCCAGGAAGGCCCACCGCGCTACATACCTCGGTATGTACATGCGAGCCGGGGGCGTAGCTCAGTTGGGAGAGCACCTGCTTTGCAAGCAGGGGGTCAGGGGTTCGAATCCCCTCGTCTCCACTGAGCGCGAAAGCCTCTTGACAACTGGGAAACAATCGAATAGACTATAAAAGCTTCGCATCGCGTATCATTCTCAATCCGAGTGCGCATGCGGAGGGGTCGGTGACTATAGCGAAGGGGGAACACCCGTTCCCATCCCGAACACGGTCGTTAAGCCCTTCAGCCCCCACGATACTGCAGGGGCAACCTTGTGGGACAATAGGACGCCGCCGATCCCTCCGCCTGCACAGTCGGATTTTTTCTGCCCATCATCGTTTACTAAAACGCTGAGCGGCTGGTACTGCCATGTACCAGCCGCTCAGCGTTTATGCTTCCCTTACTGGGGACCGTATCTCTTCTTCTACCAACCACTATCTCAGGGAACCATGAAATGGAAGGTCAGGGTAAAGCGACTCAGGTGCGCTGGCTCAGATGCTCGTAGGCCAGGCGCAGCCCTTCGAGGATCAGGAATTGATTCACCACCTCAATTACCGGCGTGGCCTGGGCGATAATCTCCGCCAGCCCGCCATGCGCGATGACCCTGGCGCGTTCGCCGCCAGGCAGCTCGACTCGCAGCCGCGCCACCATCCCTTCGACCAGCCCCACATGCCCAAAGACAATGCCCGATTGCATCGAATGAATCGTATTGCGCCCAATCGCGTGCGGCGGGGGCTTCAGTTCCACCTGATAAAGCTGCGAGGCCACGCGCGCCAGCGCCTCTGCCGAAATGCCCATGCCGGGCGCAATCGCCCCGCCTAGAAAATCACCTTCAGCCGAGACGACATCAAAGCTCGTCGCCGTCCCGCACTGAATGACGATGGCCGGGCCACCATAGAGCCGGTGGGCCGCCAGCGTACTCATAATGCGATCAGTGCCTGTCTCCCAGGGGTTATCGGTCAGCAGGCGCACACCCACATCCATCGTGTGGTCAATCACAATCGCCTCTTGTGCGCAATACTGGAGCGCCAGTTCCTGAAAGATCGGTGTCAGCGGCGGCACCACACAGGAGACCATCACGACATCAATATCCCCATAGCTATAGCCCGCGTGCCGCAGCAGTTCCCCCAGCAGCATCGCGTATTCGTCGGCAGTTTTCTCGCGCACCGTTGCAATGCGCCAGCGCGCCCGCATGTCCTTCCCCTGATACAACCCAAACTTGATGCCGGTATTGCTAATATCAATCGCCAGCAGCATCGCTCGCCCCTTTCACCTCGCGCCAGAGCGCGATCAATTCTGCCCGCGCGAGCGACTCAAACGCCCGGCCCTGCGCGCGAACGCGCGCTTCCATCGCCGCAAAGCGCCGCTCGAACTTCTTGTTCGCCGCGCGCAGCGTCTCTTCCGCATCAACATGCAGCCGCCGCGCCAATCCCACCAGCGAAAAGAACAGATCGCCCAGTTCCTCGGCCTGGTGATCGCTCTCGCCGCTTTCAATCGCCTCGCCAACTTCGCGGGCTTCTTCCGTCACCTTCGCCAGAATATCCTCCACCTGGGGCCATTCGAAGCCGGTTTTGACCGCCTTCTTCTGGAGTTCCTGGGCGTAGGCCAGCGCCGGGGTATGAATCGGGATTCCATGCAGCAGGCTTTCGGCCTGTGTATCCTCGCCGTTTTCGCGGCGCTCGCGGCGCTTAATCTCTTCCCAGTTGCGCAGCACATGCTCGGCTGTGGGCGCAGCGACATCGCCAAAGACATGCGGATGCCGCCGAATCAGCTTGGCGTTCACCTCTTCCAGCACATCCCCCAGCGTGAAAAGTCCCTCCTGGCGGCCCACCTCGGCGTGCAGATAGACCTGCAAGAGCAGATCGCCGAGTTCGTTCGCCAGCTTCAGCCCCAGTTCAGGCGCGACGGTCTCCGGCGTGAACTCATCGGGCAGCGGCGTCGGGCCGATCTCATCCAGCACATCGGCTACCTCATACGCCTCCTCCAGCACGTAACGCTTGAGCGAATGGTGCGTCTGCTTCTTATCCCAGGGGCAGCCATCCGGCCCACGCAGGCGTTGGGTGATGTAGCGCAGCGTCTCTGGCGCGCGCAGCGGGGTCAGCGGGTCGAGCGGAGGCAGATAGAGGCAGGTGAGATGATCGGCATGGTCCCCGCGATCCAGTTCATACAGCTTCAGCGACACAACCGCTTCGTCTCCTGGCATGCCAGCGGCGCGCACCAACTGCGCCTCCCAATCATCGGGATACAATTCGCCCAGCGCCAGCTTCACGCCGCTTGCCAGCCGTCGGTTATAGACCTGCGCCACCAGCGCGGGCCGCGTCGGAATGACCGCCGCCGTTACGCGCTCTGGCCCCATGCCCGCCAACTCTGTCGCGTCTAGCACTTGCAGGCCATCCATCGGGTCCACGCCCAGCGCCGCGCAGACCGGCTCCAGAAACGAGAGGCCCGCTACCAGCCGCGTCGCAATGCCCTGCTCTGCCGCCAGCCGTCGCACAATGGACGCCGAACGCTCCCCTACCAGCGGGTGCCCCGGAACCGCGTAGATCACCTGCCCATGATGCTGCTCGGCGGCTGTGGCAGCGGTGCAGACCTGCCGCGCCATCTCTGTATAGAGGCTGTCCCAGGTCTCACTCTGCTCGTAGAGCGCGTCAAATGATCGCGCTGCCAGCTTCGGATAGCGCGCCTGAATCGCCTCAACGGTGGGATGCCGCAGCGTCCGAAAATAGATGATCTGCCCAGCAGACGCCGCTGTTTCCAGCGCCGCTTGCGCCTCCAGGGTCAAATCTTCCCAGCGCCCTGGCCCCAACCCCAGAATCACGATCTCAGCCGCCATGAATATCGCTCCTATGCAAAATCAATTGACCTGTTCGGCGTTCGCTGATTTGAAGATATTGAAAAGAGGATATTGAAATTAAAAATCAATCAGCACCTGAATGTTCGCGCCCTGCCGCACCCAGCGCCTAAAGGCCGCATCCTGCGCCAGATTTGGCTGATTGGATACATTGAAGATGGGTGTCGTGTCCCGCGAGAGGACTTTCACGACATAGAACATGTTTGGCGCTTGCGGGGCGCTGATGGGCGGCTCCACGCCAGGCGACGAGGCAAAACACAGCCGATCCCTGGGCGTCGCAACCGCAACTGGTCCGATCACTTTATTGAGCGGCGCCCCAAAAATAACGCTCTCTAGCGCAGGCGGATTCTGCCCTGGCACGAAAGCGCCAGCGTCGCCGCCAGTGGAGCGCGTCGCATCCTGGGAATATTTCTGCGCCAGCGCCTCAAAGCTCGCGCCTTGCTGCAACTGCGCCAGTACCTGCTCCGCTGTCGCCTGAGACTTCACCGCAATCCAGGCTACATGCGCTTCAGCCGTCGTGGCGGTTGGCGTCAGTCGCAGAATCGCCTGCTGCTGCAATGCCTGGCGCGCCAGCACCCGCAGATCATCCCTGCTGCTGTGCAAGCTGGACAGAAGATTGCTCGGCAGCAGCGTTCCCTGCTGCTGCAATTCATTAATTAACTGGTCTATTGCCTGGGGGGTGATAGCAATATGACGCGCCGTCGCCTGCGCGTCGGTCAGGTCAGCGGTAATCAATTCATCCAGCGATTGCCGCCGCACCGCCGCCAGATCGTCGCGCCGCGCCGGGTTGGTCCAATCAATCGGCGCGCTGATGGTCCGGTTAATCTGATTCTGCAACTGGCACAGGCTCTTGTTGATTTGCACAAAACGCAGATATTGATCGAGCGAGATCGCCTGCCCGTTCACCTGCGCCGCGCCGACCAGATCGGTAGTTGGGTTGGCGCAGCCGCCCAACGCCAGCAGCGCCAGCAGCCAGAGGGCCAGCGCAAGACCCCAGCGGGTGGATGTATGTCTATATGAAGAGGAAACGTGGTGAAGGTGGAGACCCCTGCTGTTCATACCACTGATTATCGCACCGCGCCAGAAAGGGTGTCAATCGAGGCAGCATCAGGACAGGGCTATTTAAAAGTCCAGAAGCAGAGAAGAAGGGAGCCATGCCTTGCTACAATGAGCGAACACTCATCCTCATTGAAAGCGAGACCTGGCCCTCTATGCACTCTAACACGTTCCACCGAGCCTTGGCCCCCGTCGACCACGAGCAGGAGATAGCTGCCTTGTCCCTCTATCACGTCTTTGAACAGATAACTGATAGGCGGCGACCACGCGGGAAGCGGTATAGCCTAGTGTTGGTTCTGAGCCTGCTGACTTTAGGCAAATTGGCAGGGATGACCACGCTGGCCGCCATTGCCGAGTGGGTGCGGCTCCGCGCGGACTGGCTGCATCAAGTGTTGCCTGCTGCCCGTCAGCAGTTTCCTTGTGTGGCGACCTACAGCAACGTGTTACGCATGGTGGATGACCAGGAGGTCACACACCTGCTCGCTAGTTGGCTGACGCGGCTGGAAGCTGAGCGCCGCTGCGCAGGGGAGCCAAGCCGATTGCTGACTCAAGCAGATGCACACGAGCAGCACGACCAGGTGGTCTTAGATGGGAAAACGCTGCGGGGTACACTCGGCCATGCTGCTCCTGATGAGCCGAGTTGCCATCTGGTCGCGCTCTATGAGGCCCAGACGGGCGTGGTTCTGGCCCAACAGGCGGTGCCTGACAAAGGCAATGAGATCACGCTGGAAGCTACCCTGCTCACGCCCGCCCACGTCACCGGACGCATCGTGACAGCGGACGCCCTGCACACCCAACGCGGGTGCTGTGCCCAGATTATCCGCTGTGGAGGCGATTACGTCCTGTTCGCCAAGGCCAATCAGCCCACGCTGGAGGAAGACTTGCGCCTCTTCTTCAGCGAGCCACCGCCCGATTGTCGGGATTGGCGGCAAGCAGCAACCTGCACCAAGGGACATGGACGGCTGGAACGGCGCGAACTCATTGCCAGCACCGAACTGAACGAGTTCCTGGCCTCCACCTGGTCGGGTGTCGAACAGGTCTTTTGCCTGCGGCGCAGCGTTGAACAGCGGGGACAGAAGCGCAGCCAGACAATCTACGGCATCAGCAGCCTGTCTCCAAAACAGGCGGACGCCTCGCGTCTATTGGCGTTGGTCCGGGCGCATTGGCACATCGAAAACCGCTTGCATTGGAGGCGCGATGTGACCCTCCGTGAAGATCACTGCCAGGTCCGCAAAGGGGCAGCACCTCAAGTGGTAGCGGCTCTCAACAATCTGGTTCTGGCTCTGTTCGACTTCTTGGGGGTGCGCAATGCTCCCCAGTTGATGCGCCGCCTGGATGCGCACCCTACTTTGGCTGTCCGCCTTCTCCTTCGTTCTTTACTGACTATTAAATAGCCCTGGCATCAGGAGGAGGGCGCGGCGTCTTCGCGCTCCCCTGACAGCGCCTCGCGCAGCGGCAGCAATTGGGCCATTGGCAGCGTCAGGCGATGCCGCGCCTCATCGGACATGCGCGCAGGTGTCCAGACCGGATGCCAGACCACCTCTACATGGGCCTGCTCCACGCCTGGCAGCCGCCGGACCTCCGCCTCGACGATCTGCTCCAGATGCGCCGAAAACGGATACCAGCCGCTCGTCAGCAGCATCGTCACCGAGACCTGCCCACCCTCTACCTGCACCGCTTGAATCAGCCCCAGATCAACCACACTCACTCCGCGCTCCCGACAGCAAGGGTCATAACACGCGCGCAGCGCCTCAATCACTACTTCACGATCCAGACGGCCATCACTGGCCCCCCGCGTGTCTGGATGGGCCATGCCCTCCGCGAAATCAAGCGGGTGATCGGGAAGCGCAGAGGCATCGCCAGGAAAACTATCGGAAGGGAGCATTGGAACCCCTTTCAGCAGAGCCAGAGGTGGAAGCAGCATATCAATCCAGAGCAGAATAGATACTTGTTGCTTGCACGAAACGGGCCATGAACAACGGGCAGCGGAGAGTAATGACCTCTCCGCTGCCCGTTGTTCATGCTGAAAGGTTACGCCGTGTGTTCGCTATCCTCTGTCAGCCAGGCGCGTGTCAGATCGGGCAGCGCCAGGACCAGATCGAAATCATCATCGGCAGCGATGCGGTTATGGCGCCTGACGCCACACGAGAGACAGTGATGCACGAGTCCGTATTCGCCAGTGGGCCGGGCAAAATGACCGATAGGAGCCATCGTCCCGCCGCAAGGACTGAGGCGGTCTCCCGGCATCTTCTCATCCACATGGCGTGAATGCAAGCAGATCGGGCAGTGATTGCGATGCCGCCCACCGCTTGGGACCGGCCCGATCATCGTCCGGCAGTGACGGCACCTGAACTCTTCAGGCTGGTTGGGGCGCTGGCGGCGCTGCGCCGGGCGCGCCCGCGCAGCGTCGGAGCCATCACCACGCTCGCGCGAGGCACGCTGGCTGGCATACTGCTGCTGGCTGCGCAGACGGTTTTGCTTGCGCAGCGTATAGGCGGAGCCGCCAGCCTCAGCGTCGGCCTCCTCCCATGCGTCGTCCGGGGCCTGTGTAGTGTTGTGAGACAAGGGTTCTCCTCTTGATTGCCTTTCGGCGCCAGGTCGGCGAAGCCATACAGGCTTCACACCGACTAGCCGGTATTTCGGGGGTCGCGACCTTGCTTACAAGCGCACGCATCAAAGGCCCCTTCACTTCTAGCCCCCGGATGGGGGAGACTCATCGTATTAACAAGATGCCTCTCAAACAGGGTGAATTATCCCAAGCTTACTGCCGCTTGTCAAGGGCGTCGAACTGCATGCAGTGTTCTTCCTTGTGTTCCACGAAGAAGCCCTGCTGCGGCGATACACCCTATTCACGCACGTGGTCGAAGAGCGGCGTGCTGAGATAACGCTCGCCGAGGTCCGGCAGCACAACGACAATCACCTTATTGGCGCTCTCCGGGCGCTTAGCTATCTGCGCCGCCGCATATACCGCCGCGCCGGAACTGATGCCAACCAGCAAACCCTCCTCGCGGGCCATCCGCCGCGTCATGTTGATTGCGTCATCGTTATCTACGGTGACGATCTCATCCAGCAGCTCTGTGCGCAGGACATCGGGCGCAAAGCCAGCGCCAAGACCTTGAATCCGATTGGGTGGATTCGGCTGCCCGCCAGAGAGGAACGGCGAAGCCGTTGGCTCAACGGCAATCGCGCGGAACGACGGCTTGCGGGGCTTGATGACCTCCGATACGCCGGTAATCGTCCCGCCGGTGCCGATTCCGGCGACCAGCATATCAACCTGCCCTTCGGTATCGTTCCAGATTTCTTCGGCTGTTGTTTCCCGATGAATCTTGGGGTTTGCCGGATTCTGAAACTGCTGGGGCATCCAGGCATCGGGCGTCGTTGCTACAATCTCCTCGGCGCGCGCGATGGCGGCTTTCATACCCTGCGCGCCGGGGGTCAGTTCAAGCTGCGCGCCATAATGGGCCAGCACCATCCGCCGCTCCACGCTCATCGTATCGGGCATAATCAGAATGCAGCGATAGCCGCGCGCTGCCGCCACCCAGGCCAGCCCAATCCCGGTATTCCCGCTGGTCGGCTCGACGATCACACTCTTGCCTGGCGTCAGTATCCCTTCTTTCTCGGCCTCGCGGATCATGCTGACCGCAATGCGGTCCTTCACACTATAGCCGGGTTGAAACGCCTCGATTTTCGCCAGCACCGTCGCCTGCGCCCCATCGGTCACATGGTTCAGGCGCACCAGCGGCGTGCGCCCCATCAACTCGGTTGCATCGTTGGCCCATGCCATGTAGGTGTTGCTCCTTGTTCTCCGAGCTATCCAGCCCGGGTATTAAATCTGATAGTCTGGCTCCCAACCCTGCGTCAGTTCCCGGTGCTGCGGCAATGGCTTGCCACGCAGCACCAGGAGTTCAGCGGGCTTGGCGACCACGACTGAATCTGGCGGCACATCCTCCAGTACCAGCGCCATCGCGCCGATCTTACTGTTGCGCCCGATGGTCACTGGCCCCAGGATAAAGGCCCCGCTGCCAATCGTGACGTTATCCTCAATTGTCGGGTGGCGTTTCACCCGACGATTCGGCCCCATACTTTTCCACCAGCCTGTGGCTCCCAACGTCACCTGATGATAGAGCATGACGTTCTGCCCAATCTCCGCCGTCTCACCGATCACCACACCGGAGCCATGATCGATGAAGAACCGTTTGCCGATCTTCGCGCCCGGATGAATCTCTATGCCCCCTGTCAGCAAGCGGCCAATCTGCGAGATCAAGCGGGGCAGGATGGGAATATGCGCCCGGTAGAGCGTGTGGGCCACGCGATGCAGGGCTATCGCGTGCAGCCCCTGATACATCAGCGCCTCGAAGATGTTGAGCGCCGCCGGGTCTTTCTCAAAAATAACATCAATCGCATCCGGCCAGCGGAAGCGACGACGACGCTCACGCGGCTTCGGCGGGCTTCCGCTCTCCAGGCTGCGCATCAATCGAGGGGGCGCCTCAGATTCGCCGGGCCGCTCCGGGGCTGCTTGCGTCTCTTGCTCTCGGCTCTCGATAAGCGCCATAGTTATCGTTCCTTTCCTATGCTAGCCTCGCATGAACGCCAGCGCCTCATCGCGCCTGATACTGAAATCCTTCCTGTCTCTCTCCTCTTTTGGCGCAGCCAGATCACGCACCTTCACCATGCCGCTCTTGATTTCCTCTTCGCCAAGGATCAAGGCATACCGCGCGCCACTCGCATCCGCCTGCTTCATTTGGGCTGCTAAGCGGCGATCCCCAAAAGCGAGCGCAGCAGCCACACCTACCCGGCGCAATTCAGCCGTCAGCCGCATGGCCTCTGCCTTTGCCTCGGCGCCGACATAGGCCACATAGGCCAGCGGCTCCGGCTCGGCAGGCGGTTGAATCTGCTGCTCCTGCATAAACTCAATGATACGTTCCATCCCCGCGCCAAAGCCAATCCCTGGCGTCGAGCGTCCGCCCAACAGTTCGGCCAGCCCATCATAACGTCCGCCGCCGCCCACCACACCCTGCCTGCGGCTCGCGCCCGTCTGCGGCACCGCCTCAAACGCCGTGCGTGTATAGTAATCAAGTCCGCGCACCAGCAGCGGATCAATGACATAGGCGATGTCCTCGGCCTCCAACAGCCGCCGCACCTCAGCAAAATGCGTCGCGCACTCCTCGCACAGATATTCCAGCATCTTGGGCGCGCCCGCGATCTTCGGCTGGTCCTGCGGCTGCTTGCAATCCAACAGCCGCAGCGGGTTCTTGTCAAAACGCACCTTGCAATCCTGGCAAAGATCAGCGTAGAGAGGCCGGTAGTAATCCAGCAGCGCCTGCACATAGCGCGGGCGGCACACCCGATCCCCCACGCTGTTCAGGTGCAGATCGATCCCGCGCAGCCCCAGCGCGCTATACACCTGCATCAAGACGCCGATAATTTCGGCGTCAACGGCAGGGTCGGTCTCTCCCAGAGCCTCGCAGCCAAACTGATGATGCTCTCGATAGCGCCCGCGCTGCTGGCGTTCGTAACGAAACATCGGCAGGCGCAGATAATAGAGCTTTACCGGCTGCGGCTTCATAAACAGGCCATGCTCCAGATAGGCCCGCACGACGCCCGCCGTACCCTCCGGGCGCAGCGTCAGGTGATCGCCGCCGCGATCCTCGAACGAGTACATCTCCTTCTCGACAATATCCGTGCCTTCGCCGACGCTGCGCTGAAAGACCGGCGTCGCCTCGAAGGTCGGCGTCTCGATGCGCTGGTAGCCATACAGGCGCATCACCTCCGCCACGGTCTGCTCCACAAAGCGCCAGTATGGCTGCTCATCCGGCAAGATGTCTTGTGTTCCGGCCACCGCCTTATAGCTTGCCATGATCCCACTCCCTTATGTATACGGTCTCAAGTTATCGCAAAAAGTTACACCACATCCGCTTGAGGAGGGGTGTTTTCCTGGCGGCGCTGCGCATAGCCAGGTAATAGAGTATAGCAAGGAAAAGAGAGGAAAAGAAAGAAGCGGGTGAGCGCACAGCGCCATCAGCGCGCCGTACAGCGCCCTGTGGTGGCCTGAGCTTCACCCCAGGCGTGGAACATATGATAGTGATAGCGGAGAGATGGTGGAAATCGCATGTAATAATTATACCCGCTCCGTCAAGCAGCTACTTGCTGATAAGAAACGCTACTTCGGTTGCGAACTCCAGACGCTTGATGGACCAGGGCTTGCCCGCGACCAGTTGGCGAAAGTGCGCCTCGTAGTGCTGAACCATCCCCTTCTTCTTCCCGCCCAGGCTCTGCGCGGGAAACGAAACCAGCAGGTGATCGGCGTTGACCCCTTCCAGCAGCCGGATACCTGCCTGCGCGTCCAACTGCTCAAGGCAGGGCAGTGCTTTCAAGAGCAAGGCCAGATCAGCGTGTTGAGTGGGACAGCGGCTCAGCACATCGCGGGCTTCTGCGTGTCCCTGAACACGCGCCAGCGCCAGGAAGCCGTTTAGAAAATCAGCCATATCCTGATACAGATCATAGGCATGGTATTCAACGTCCGCCGCCAGCGGCATCCAGGCGACGGCAAGCGGATTCAGCCCACAGGCCAGATCAAGCACTACCCGCGCTGGAGGCAGATCGGCCAAGGCGCTGACATAGAACCGCTCAAGGATGGGCAGGCGCTCCCGCGTAGACGAGTGATAAGCCATCACCTGCCTGCACGCATCTTTGAGCGATGGCTCTCCTCCCGTCTGATACGCCTGCGTAAGCGCGTCAAGCCACTGCGCATACTGCCTGCCGGTAAGATAGGCTCCCCCAATTTGATGCAGTTTCGCTTTGGTGGCTTTGATCGCTTCGGGCAGATTCCGTCGTTTCGTCAGTTCGCACGCCCCAATGTCGCGGACCACCTCCGGGCAGATGCTGCGATACCTGGGGCTGGTAAGCACTGCCTGGGTAAGCGTGTCCAGATGGCTTAGAGAGTCGGGGAGTTTGTTCATGCGTTTGGAGCCGTTAGGGTTTGCAGCCGCCTCATGAGTTGAGCCATGAAGCTCAGGTTGTGGATGGTGGCAAGCCGGATAAAAAGGCTGTCGCCAACCTTAAACAGATGGCGCAGATAGCCCTGCGAATAGCGCCTACAGCAGAGGCCATCACACACCGACGAGATGGGCTGATCGCTTTTCATGTGCTGGTCGTCATTGATATAGATATAGGAAAACCACTTACCCGCCAACGGCTGAGCAGCAGAAAGCGCCTCGCCCTCAAAGCGATACAGCCGCCCATGCCGGGCGTCGCGCGTGGGCATCGCGCTGTCGAAGAGATCATAGCCCAGCCGGAAGCATTCGACTACATTGGCCGGATGCCCCACACCCAGCGCGTGCATGGGCAGTGCTGGCGGCACAAGCGATCTGGTATAGGCGATAATTTCAGTGAGCAGATTGCCTTTGTCGTCCAGCGGCCAGCCGCCAAAGCCAAAGCCATCGAAGCCAATCTCCAGCAGTTCGCTGGCGCAGCGTTTGCGCAGATCGAACGAGCCGCCGCCCTGAATCACGCCAAACAGCAGCGGGCGCTGCGCTGGCGGCATCTCTTTTTGCGCGACGCGGCGCTCAAACTCGCGCTTGCAGCGTCTGGCCCAGGCAATCGTTCGCTGCACCGAGACCTCTTGTTCCGCCAGGGTGTCATCTACATGCGTGCAGTCATCGAGGCAGATCACCACGTCAGCCCCATAGCTGAGTTGCAGTTGGATGGTCTTTTCCGGCGAAAAATGGAACTTGCGCGCCGCCCCATCGGGCTGAAAGGTGATGCCCCTGTCGTTCAGCGAACCATATTTGGGATTTTGCCGAATCAAGGAATACGCCTGGAAGCCGCCCGAATCGGTCACAATCGGGCGCTGCCACCCAGCCATCTGGTGCAGGCCGCCCAGCGCCTGCACCGTCGAGGAGCCGGGACGCTGCATCAGGTGAAAGCTGTTCATCACCAGCGCCTCGATGCCGCAGTTCTCCAGGTCCATGCTGTCAACGCCGCGCACCACGCCGAGCGTGGCGTCCGGCAAAAAAGCCGGAAGTCGCACGTCACCATGCGGCAATCGTAGACAGGTGTTCACACAATTCATGAGGCGTCCGAAGAGGATATATTCAAGGGATGATCTTCGATGTCCTGAATGATCGCTGGTAATTCAGCCAGGCTAGCGATGTGGTGGGCCACACCATCCTGCCCGGCAGATGCCTGCCCAACCAGAATGGCGTGCGCGCCAGCCCGCCTGGCCCACGCAGCAGCCTGCGGGCTATCATCAAGCACCAGCGTTTCGCCAGGATCAACGCCAGCATCCGCAAAGAGGCGCTCATAATAGTCTGGACCATTCTTGAAGGTGTTAATAAGGTCCGGCCCATAGAGGCGCTGGAAGCAATCGCGCACGCCCATCGCTTCCAGGTAGCCCGCTAAATCGGTAGAGGGTTCGCCAGAAGCGGTATGTAACGGATAGCCACGCTGGTGCAGCGCGCGAATCGCTTCTATCACCCCTGGGAACGCCGAACGAACCTGCCGGGTGATGAGGGCTGCCGCCTGGAGAGCCAATTCATAGCACTCATCATCAGTCGGAGCCTCTACGCCGACCAGCGCGCACATGCCCTTCAACCAATCAAGCTGATACGCCCTATCAAAATGTTGATAGTCACGAGCCGACTGGAGACGCTCGCGCCAGGCATTCGGCTCAAGTAGAGCATCCATAAATGCGCTGTTGGCCTCTGCCCAGGCTTCGGGCGCCCCACCAAGCCGGGGCGCAAAGAACTCAGCCACCAGCCGACGCCACTGCGGGCCACGTAAACGACTATCGTTCATCACCCCACCATCATCCAGAAACACCGCCCAATGCGCCATAGTTTTTCCTCTTTCCTACCAGAGACAGAGCGCGTCATGGCGCGCTCTAACAAAGCGCCAGTAACTGGCAAGACAAGATGATACCACATTCACGGCTGAGACGGTTAGTAGCGGTCTACCCAGGTCCAGCGAGCCTGTTGGGTGAGATCATCCGTCGTCGCCAGGTCGTCCCACTCGTCTATGAAGTACTTTCCAGCCTCTAAATCATCGGCAAACGCTGACAAGTACGCCTGCCAGCTTGGGGCAACCAGATCGTTCATGCTGGCATCTTCATGCCAGAACGAAACGAGTTGTCCGCTGCGTCCTTTTGGGCCAGGGGCTAAGTCCACATAGAGTCCGTCCCCATTCCCAAACTCCAGCAGAGGAATCCACTTTGGACACCACCATACGGCCTTGACTGGGAGAGGTTCCAAGTCGCTTTGCTCTTCATCAACGCCAAAGATGTATTCATCCGTTGGATCCTGGTCATCTAGGATGCGTTTCATCCCCTGCCAAAGCTGAACCATCTCTTCTAACGAATTGAGGCTCAACCGTTCAATCAGCGGAAGATGGGCGCTTCCGTTGTGGAGGCGATATGACGCTTTGACGTCCTCTGGAAGCTCAACCCCCATGACGACTTCCGCCTGGCGAATCTCCTCATCAGTAGCCCCTGGTTGGAGATAGCCTAAGATGTGCGAGGCATGAGTGGCAAGCCAGACTTCGATGCGTTTCCAGACTTCTTCCATCGTTTGCATGCTCTTCCTCCTCGGTATAAAAATTTCAGGCAGGGGATCATGGTAATGACATCTTCTCCACAGAGGCCAGAAAAATGGCAAGAAGAAGCAAACCTTTGCACGTTTGCGCCGCCATGCGGTATCATCGAGAATGAGGACATGCAAAAACACAGGGGAAACGACCTATGACCGAAATACCAAAGCCCACACCAGCGGCCAGCTTCGATGACCAGCACCGCGCCCTGGTAAAAGACACCTTTCGGGAGTTAGTACAGAAATCCATCGAGGGGGGAGCCGACCCGGCAGACCTGGCGCAAGTCTACAGCGAGAAGGGCAAACCGGAGTTTGTGCTGGCCTATCTGCTCGTCATTGATCTGCCTGACCAGGAGAAGCGCGACCTCCTTGCCAGCGCCTACGAGGCGCGCGCCGCGCAATCCGAGCAGTGGGCCAGAGACAGCGAGGCGCGTTACAGCCGCCCCTTCCCGCTCGTTCACCTGGAAGCGCAGAAAGACCGCGCCAACGCTCGCAACCTGCGCGCCGGAAAAGCCGTTCGCCGCGAATCGAAAGCCGCCCGGCAGCTAAGCGTCAATATCAACAGCACCAACTGATGAGCGAGTGGCAGCTAAAAACGCCCGTTATACGCTGCTGCCCACCACTGCCAACCACTGCGGGCGATTCGTCGGCCTCCCCTCATCCAGCGTGCGCACCGTATAGCTTGCGCCGCTGGACGCCACCAGGCGCTGCATCTCGTCGGCGCTGAGCGCCCGCGCACAGGAAACCCGCGCATCATACGCGCCGCTGGCATGCAGCAAGCTGCGCTCGCTGCCCCTGCCGCGCGTGCGTCTGGCCCAGGCAGCAGATTGCGCCAGCGCCGCTGGCTCCTGCTCGCCAGCGCGCACCAGGCGCCGACAAAACGCCTCCATACGCTCTTCTTCCCCGTACAGCGGCTCCAACACCATCACCAGGCGGCCCACGCGCTGCGCCTCCGCCAGACAGCGCGCCTGGTCCGTCATACGCAGATGATGCAAGCCGCCTACCATCACGACCAGATCAAACGTCCCTGGCTCCCAGCCCGAAAGGTCGGCGGGCCGTGTCTCGGAAACCTCGAAAGACGATTCGGCAGCCAATTCACCGCGCGCCTGCGCCTGGCGAAACGCTACCCGCGCCCCTGCCAGAGAGCGCAGCGCCGTCAGCGAATCGGCGTCAGTCGCCTGGATATGCAGACGCCAATCCTTGCCGAGCCGACGGGCCAGTTCAAGCTCCATGCGGCCCCCGCCTGATGCGCCCGACAACAGCCCCAGGATACGAAGCTCTTTATTGCGCCCGCCAAACGCCTCGCGGACTAGTTCAACAATGGCGCGCACGCCACCCAGCAGTTCGATCAACTGCGCCTGATCCGGCTGCACCTCTGTCTCCAGCACTGCCCGTTGCAGCGTAAACCAGGGAACGGCATGCTCAAGCTCATCGGTAGCGTAGCGCGTCAGCGCCACCACATCTACCACCACCTCTTCGCTCTCCATCACCGGCTGCAACCACCTGGAAAAAGAGCGTTCACTCTTCAGCAAGAAGCGCCGGAACCAGCGCGGCGGGCCGTGTACATCCTCGGCCAGATTGATGATTTCATCAACATAGGGATGATCTGGCAGCCAACGCTCAAGCTGCTCAAACAGCCCTTCAAGCTGCTGCTCGGTGCGCTCCCAGGCGCGGCTGACCGGCGCTGACCAATCTTCCAGCCCGCCAAACGCGCGCCAGTGCGCCATGCGCACCTCATGCCGCCAGATAGCCAGCAGCGCCGGTGGCTGGGCCTGCGTCACTCGTTCGCCCAGCAGCCGCAGCACGGTATCGCGCGAGACCACCTGCGACAGTTCATCTTGCGCGCGATCTGGTGTTCCCAGGCGATTTCCTAAGACCTGGCGGAGCAGGCGAGCCTCTTCCTCCGCCTGCTCTCGCAGTTGGCGCATACGAGCATCCGGCAAGGTCTGGTCCAGATCGCCCTCTGCTGAGCGTTCCCCCACGGTTGGGAGGATTGGCTGAGTCGCCTGCCAGGTCACTTCATTCGCCTGATCTTCGGTCACTGCCTGAGTGGCGCTCAGGGCTTGTTCTGGCGCGCCGCGCTCTTCAGGCTCTGGCGCCACGCCCGCCGCAGCTTCAGGCGGCCCCTCGCGCTCATCAGCCCCATCCACCATGACGACCTCCAAGGACAAGATTTTCAAGCTGGCGGTTGCAACCGCCAGCTATTTCGCGGGCATATATCTCTCGAACCATTCAGCAATCAAATTCAAGCGTTCCACGCGCAGCTTCGGATGCCCGAAGCGCGACAACCCGTGACTCTGCCCCTCAAAACGCACAAACTCCACTTCGCGCTTGAGATACTTCAGCGCCGTCCAGAGTTGCTCTGCCTGCTCAATTGGGCAGCGCAGGTCTTGCTCGCTGTGCAGAATCAAGAGCGGCGTCTTGATATTTCCGACGTAGGTGAGCGGTGAATGGAACGCATAACGCTGCGGATCATCCCAGGGCGTCGTTTCGAAATGATCGTCGGCGAAGTCCCAGCCAATATCGGCGGAGCCAAAAAAAGACGCAAGATTGACGACGCTGCGCTGCGTCACCGCCGCCTTGAAGCGGTCTGTATGACCCACGATCCAGTTGGTCATGAAGCCGCCATAGCTGCCGCCCGTCACCCCCAGGCGTGTCTCGTCAATGTAGCCCTGTTGCAGCAGCGCCTCAACGCCGCTCATGACATCCTCATAATCTTCCTCGCCCCACCTGCCACGCACTGCCACGCTGAACTCGCGCCCATAGCCTGTGCTGCCGCGAGGATTCGTATACAGCACCACATAGCCCTTGCCACAGTGCATCTGAAACTCTTGGTGGAAGGTATAGCCATACGCCGTGTTTGGCCCGCCGTGAATCTCCAGAATCATCGGATATTTCTTCGACGGGTCAAAGCCCTGCGGCTTGAGTATCCAGCCTTCCACGCTCCACCCCGCTGCCCCCTTGAACTCCAGCCGCTCCGGCTTAGCAATGTAAATCTCGCTCAAGAAATCCGCGTTGACCTCGGTCAGCCGACGCGGCGCTGGCTCGGCAATCGTCAGCGTGAAAATATCGCCCGGATGATCGTATGCCGCAATCGCCAGGCCCAGCCGCTGGCGCGTCGGGTCCATCGTGAAATCGAGCAGGTGCTGCTCGCCCAGCGTGATCTGTATGGGCGCGCCGCCCGTTGCAGGCATCGAGAAGACATGGCTGCTGCCGCGTACCTCGGCCATAAAATAGAGCGTGCTGCCATCGGGCGACCACATGGGAGCCGGACGCCCGTGTCCCTCGCGCATATCGTCGCCAATCGAATCCTGGCAATTGCCGATAAAATCATCGCTCAGCGAGCGATACTGCGTCGGCGCGCCGTCGTCCCGATGGACCGGCACGCTGTAGACATCCATATGCCCGCCCGACTTCTTCTGAGGCTGCCCCAAAAACGCAATCGTTTTGCCATCCGGCGACCAGCCCGGCGCGCCAGCGACGATCTTGTCGTCATCGGTCAGGCTGCGCGGCTCCCCGCCTGTCACTGACATCACCCAGATGTCGCCCGCAGGCCACGCCCAGCGGTCCTCAGAGCGATCAGACGAAAAGGCGATCATCTGTCCATCGGGCGACCAGGCGACATCGCCATCATCCCAATCGCCGTCGGTCAACTGGCGCGGCTCGCCACCCTCCGGCGTGATCAGAAAGATATGCGTGCGCCGTTCATACGTCCAGCCGGTCCCATCCAGTTTATAGGCAAGGCGATCAATCTTGCGCGCCCTGGGCGTCTTCTTCCCATCTTTCTCCTCTGGCTCATCTTCGCCGCCCGTCTGTGCTGTGAAGGTCAGCGCGCGGCCATCCGGCGACCAGACAGGGCTATCCGCCCCGTGCTTCATAAACGTCACCTGGCGCGCCTCGCCACCATCCGCCGGAATCAGCCAGATTTGCGGCTTGCCTCTGCCCTTCTCTTTCTCTTCCTTGCTGTCTTTGCCGCTCGCGCCCTCGCGGTCCGAGACAAACGCCAGCCATTTGCCGTCTGGCGACCAGCCTGGAGAGCGGTCACTCTTGAGGCCAAACGTGAAGCGGCGCGCATCGCCAATCTTGCCATCTGTGGGTACCATCCAGATGGCGTGGCGATACTCCCCGGCTTCCTGGTCAACCGTCTTGAGCACATAGGCGATGCGCTTGCCATCCGGTGAGATTTGCGGATCGCTGACCCACTTCCAGCGATACAGGTCTTCTGCGGTGATTCCTCGGCTCATACTGCTCCTAATTCTGTGTTATCTTGATCCTACGAATCCAGCGATATTACCTCCGCCCACCCTGGCGGTTTTAAGCGTCAGCAAACTCCGCCTTCAGCGGCTCGGCCACTTCATGCGCCAGTCGGCTGGCAAAGCCTGCAAGGTATGGCGGGGTCAGATAGGGGATGATATGCGTCGCCCCTGCCTCGATATAGCTGCGCAGCGTACTGCGTACAGCGCCCAGATCAGCGTCAGGAGCTACCCGATACTGCACCGAACGCTCGATGCTGACCGGATCGCGCCCAACCGCCGCGCAATGTCCATCCAACACTTGACTTTTATGCACAAAATCCTCTACCGGCCCGCCGCCAAAGTTCCAGATGTCGGCGTACTGCGCCACCACGCGCAGCGTCTTTTGCTCGCCGCTGCCGCCGATCACAAACGGTGGATAGGGCTTCTGCACCGGCTTTGGCTCGCAGCGCGCCCCTTTGAGTTGATAATAGCGGCCCTCAAAATCGGGCGCTTCTTCGGTCCACATGAACCGGACGACCTCGCAGGCTTCCGCCAGCCGGGCAATCCGCTCGCCCGGCCTGTAAAGCGGGATGCCATAAGCGGTATGTTCTAGCTCGTTCCAGCCTGCCCCGATGCCAAAATCCATGCGTCCACCCGAAATAATATCAATGGTCGCGCCCATATTCGCCAGCACCGCCGGATGCCGGTAGGTATTGCCCGCAACCATCAGCCCCACGCGCAGCCGCTCCGTCTGCGCCGCATAGGCCGCCAGCAGCGTCCAGCCTTCCAGACAGGGGCCAGACGTATCACCCGCAATCGGGATGAAGTGATCGAACAGCCAGGCATGCTCAAAAATCGGCAGCGCATCCGCCTCGCGCCAGACAACCAGCATCTCCTCATAGGTGGAGTGCATAGGCGCGGTCTTGATGCCAAAACTCAACCGGCGCTTCGTCGCCATAAGTCTCCCTTTCCCTGGTATGAATTACGAGTCTGAATACGTGGCTGTGGATGAGCGAGTGGGTGGCGGTTAATCAGCAGATGGCTCTGCTACCGGCCTGGCGAAGTTTTTTGCCAGTTCCTCCTTGAGAACCTCCCGCTTCTGCCAATGCTCCCGCAGCAGCGTATGATATTCCCCGTCGCAGACGGGGACCGCCGCCTGGCATTTACGATGCGGCAGGAGCCGAAAACGAATGGCGTCCCCCTGGATGTCCACCCAGACATGCCGCCGGGTGGACCAGTTCCCCCACTTAAAAATAACGCCAGAATCATACTCATCGAAGAAGCCGCGCCCCTTCAACTGCTCTCGATTCAACGTGCGCAGCATAGCCGCGCAGCCGCTCTCTTGCAAGACACGCTTCGCGTTCTCGCGCCGCGCCTGCCGCTCGGCCTCGTCAATCTCCTGCCCGGCTTCCGACTCAAATACTTCTGGTTCGTGGTCTGTCATGGCTTCTGTAACCCTGGCTCAAAAGAGTATACACGCCTGGGAGACGACACAGACTCCCAGGCATCGGTTCATCTACGCGCAAGCCGCCTTCTCACGATAGCATTGCGCGCGCCAAAAGTCAACCGCCGCTCAGGCGGCCCGTTCCGTCTGCACAGCCTGCCGCCAGACCCGCGCCAGCGCCCCCTTGAATATCCCCTGCGCCGCCTCCACTCCCTCCCGCTGCTCCAGCGCGCCATACACCTGCCCGATGCGCACCAGGCTCACCGCCAGCGCCCAGTAGCGCACTTCCCACGCCAGCCAGCCGGGCCGCCGCATCGTCGCTTCTGGCGCTTCGGCCAGTTGCGCCAGCCGCCGCAGTTCCCCCACCAGCAGCCACCCCAGCCAGGCGTCGCTGCGCCACGCCTCCTGCCGCTCGAAGGGCCGCAGCCGCGTCTCTTCTGCGAACACCTCCGCCACTTCCTGCTCGTCCTCGGCGCTCAGCGCCGCCAGTCCGCGCCCCTGGCGCGCCGCCAGCAGCGCCGCCAGCCAGGGGCCAAGCGCCTGGGCCACCTGCCGCGCCAGCGGCAGCAGCGCCCACACCGGCCCCACCGTCCGCCGCACTTCCTCGGGCCGAATGCCCGACACGCCTGAACCGAGCCAGGCGACATACACATACCACCGCTCCCGAAAGGCTCCACGCATGGGTCGTTCTCCTTCTGCCTTTGCACTGTCACTACGAATCCACAGCGCCCCAGGCACAAGCGGCCACCCCCACACAGGCCCACGCCAGGCTAGCGCGCGCGGAGGGAAAGCGCCGCGTGGGAGCTTGCCCCCACACAGCGCCTGCTCTCGCACACCCGGCACCGTGGCGTCCCAACCCGCCAGAAGGTGGTCGCTCAGGAAGATTGACCCATCACGTCAGGATGGTACAATCCCACTCAGCCCCATCTCCTGGTCTTCCCAGGTCTGGGGTATGATGCGGCAGCGATATGACGCTGACCGCATCAGCCGTTCTCATGCTGGAAATGTGCTGCAACGCTCCCTGATGGGAGCGTCTGCTGCTATCCTACCGTACCGCGTTCGCGCCTGTCAAGCCTTTGGGACGTTTGGCTGTGGTTCATTCAGCGAAAAAGTGGGCGGATACGGCGGCGCGGGCAGAGGTGGCAGACGCCAATCGCGCAAATCATAGAGGGGCAAGCCGGTTCTCGCGGCAATCAGCGCCAGCAGGCTATCCATCTGCCGGGCATACTCTTGAATGGGGCTGGAGAGCCGGGTAAAGCGCGAGGATTCCAGTTTGCGCGACCAGCGCAAGATGGTTGTCGCGCTGGAGAGTTCGTAGCGGTCTGGTGTTTGGTCGGTTTTCACGGTGGCGTCAATGGCAAACAGGCGCGCCTCGTCCCAGTGGATGCTCCGACGCCGGAAGCGAGAGCGGATGGTCAGCCCCTCTTCGCGCGCCTCTATCCATTGATACTCAGCTAGATACCATATACTGCTCAACGGCAGAGTAATAATGAGGCTAAGCACGAGAGCATGAACTGGGGGGCCAGCGTACTGCCAAATCCAGACGAGCATCCAAAGAATGATTACAATCCAGATCACAATCAGCATGAGCGGATAGAATAGCCAGCCGGGTTTAGAGGAGATCATGCAAGGCAGCGGAAGCACTGCCGGGTCAGCAATTGGTTGGGGCTGGGCCAGCGGAACCCACTCGTAACGTTTCGCCGCCGCCTGCCTCCGTTGCTCGACACGCCACAATCCCCCGAAGTTACGCGCAGCCCGAATACCACCTCTCAGGAGCCAAGGCAAACAGGTTCCAGTGAACACCTGCCAGAGAGGAACGCCCTTGAACATCCACGTACCCAAAGCAAAAAAAAGAACAGGATAGACTATATCCTCCAGTGTTTCCTTCCAGAGCCGCGTATCAGCTTTGAGCATCTTCTCCCTCCCGGGTTATGGCGCTTCAGCGGTTGCTCAGGTCTATTATACCATAACCAATCGGGGAGTATCTTCAGCCTCCAGATCGCGTTGCGCGCTTGCTGCGATCCTGTTAGAATGAAGAGCAGAGCGAGCAAGGTATCCAGCTATTCTCGATGCAGCTTGCGCCTGCCAAGGCAGAGGAAGGTTCCTATGAGCAGCCAATATCCGGGCGACCCCTACCCCTCATATCAGGAGTTTCCGCAGCAGGAATCAGCATATCAACAGCCCTCGTATCAACCACCCCCCTATCAGCAGCCCTGGGCCGGTGGCTATATCATACAGCCCATCCTTGTTCAGCGCCCAACCAATGGAAAAGCCATCACCTCGATGGTCCTGGGGATATGCCTCGCTCTGACCGTGTGCAGCTTTTTCACCTTTTTCCCGCTCGCTGCCCTGCTTGGCCTTGGTACCGGCATTCCTGCCGTCATCCTTGGACACATGGCGCTGAAGGAGATCAACGCCAGCAGCGGCATGCAGGGCGGAAAAGAGATGGCAATAGCCGGTTTTGTCCTTGGCTACGTCTCTATTGCCGCTGGGCTTGCTATCTTCGCCTTTTCTATCCTACTGTTTAGCGTCTTCTTTCCTGGGTCCGTGTTCTATCCATAGAAGGCGCGCTGCTGATGTGGTCCCGATAAGCAACCGCCTGGCGACTTGTCCATCACCCTGAGAAACCTGACCAACTTTTCCTGTCAAGCGCCTTTGGGCTTGACAAAATAGAACTTTTGTTCTATACTAGAATTGTCCTTTTGCGCCTGCCTCCCTGGCGCGCCCCTTGCTGCCCTGCTGCCCCTATCGCGTGTACCGCCGCCGCCCCTGGCGGCGAGTTGCTGGCCTGCCGAGTCGTAGGACTTTAGAGGGCAACGTTCGTGCTGGCGCAGCGTTGCGCCGCCAGGGACGGCGGCGGTACACGCAATAACGATTCTAAAGGAGCTATGTCTTGCGCACCCTCACGCCCTCGATTCAGAACGCCCTGGCGGCTGCCACGCGCACCCCGGCTATCAGCGTCCAGTTGTACGACCCCATCCAGCATTACAGCGCCTATCAAACGCTGGCGATCAGCGAAGGCCGCAGCGCCGCATGTATCGCCGACGATGGCGCGATCATCCGCGCCTACACCGATAGCCCGCTGGGCGCTTTCGCCGCCACGCTCTCTGTCCAGCGCATCAGTGACCCCGACAATGCCTCCGAGTGGTCCACCTGGACAGTGCTTTCTAGCGCCAACCTGCTGCGCGACGCCGGATGCACGCTCAGCAATAATGGCGGCACGCTGCGCCTCTTCGCTCAATCCGGCGTCAGCCCCTTCGATCTGCTCGTCTGGGAAAGCCTCGATAACGGCGGCGCCTGGAGCGGTCCCACGACCATTGCCGCCGGAGCCATCGCCATTCGTGGCCTGGGCAGCAGCGGACAAAACGATCTCTTCTACGCCTTTGACAGCGAAGGCGGCGTGGCCCTGGCCGTCTCGCTCTGGAGCCTCGGCGCGTGGTCTGCGCCCGTCATCTGGGCATTCGGTGTCCTACCTGCCTGCGTCGGCATTGACGCCGCCTGGGATGACGCCAATAGCCGCGCTCTGCTGGCCGTCTCCGATGGCCGCGAGATTACCGGCTACCGCTATACCCCCTCAACCGACACCTGGGGGTTTGTCGGCTCCATTGCGCCGCTCGACAGCGCCACCAGCCTGGGGCTGGCGCGCCTCTACCCGCGCCTGGCATCCTTCGATGGCCTCTACAGCCTGAGCTATCTCGAAGTGGACAACGGCGCGTTTACCGGCCTGGCCTACAGCTACGCCCGGCTGCGCCAGTCGCCCGATTTCGTTCACTGGAGCGATGGCCTCCTGATCAGTCAGACCTTCGCCTTCGGTCCCACCTGGATCAAAGCTCCCACACCGCCCGCTGGCTCAGCCAGTCCGGCCTATTACATCCTGAACAACGCCTTCGCCTGGCGCGCCCCCGTCTATAATCCGGCCAATCCGGCCAGCCTGCTCGATGTCTCCGCGCAAACGGTGGAAGTTCAGCGCAGCGAAAAGACCGGGGCTGCCGGACAGATCAGCCTGCGCCTCAGCAACGCTGGCGGCCAGTACAACAACCTCTCCATGCTTGGCCTGAACACCAGCATCACCCTGGCTATAGGCTACCATGACCCCGGCAGTGGCGCGCCCAGCGTCATCCCCGTTGGCGTCTACTATGTTGATCGCTATCAATACCTGCGCGCCCCCGACACGAACGAACTGCTGATTATCGCCCGCGACACCACCAAACGGCTTGATCGCGCCGCGCGCCTGCAAACCACCTACAGCAGCCACACCCTTGCCTTTCTGCTCACCGAACTGGCCGCCCGCGCTGGCCTCTTTGCTCTCTCCATCCCGGCGACCAGCCAGTTCAGCCAGACCGTGCCGCTCTTTGTCGTACCCGCCGGGCATACGCTGCGCCAGGCGCTCAACGAACTCTGCTCCATCTACGCCGTGTATTACTTTCTCGACCAGACGGAAACGCTCCAGTTCCGCGAACTCAGCGCCTCGGACGCCCCGGTCTGGACCTATCAGCCCGAAATTGAAACGCTCACGCTGGGCGCTGATGACCAGCGCGCCAACCATATCATCGTCACTGGACGCGCCACCAGCGGCGCGCTGGTCTTTGGCGAAAGCTATGACTTCGCCCACCTGATGCAGACCGGCCAGGAGCGCACGCTCTATCGCACCGACCCGCGCCTGACCACCGGCGCGCAGGCCGCGCTCAAAGCGTCGTTCATGCTCGCCAACGAGCAGCGCGCGGGCGCGCATCATACTATCAGCGTCCCGGCCAACCCTGGCCTGCAACTGCTGGATGTCATCACCTTGACGGATAGCCCCGCGCCCACCGGCACAGGCCAATCGGCCAGCGCCCGCATCAGCGCCCTGAACGTCACGTACACGCCGCAGCAGGCGCTGTTTGATATGGCGCTCACCCTGGAACAGCCGTGAATATGCCCTATTTCACGCTCATCGAGTGCAATATGCTCTGGCCTGGGGCTTGTTCTCTTTGTTATACTGGAAGCTGAGAAACACAGCATCCGATCATGCTCTCCTATGCTCAGAGGAGGCGCTTCCTATGACTGACGAACGGCCCAGAGATGACGGGCGTGAACTGAACGAAGAAGACCTGGCCGTGCTGCGCCAACGCTACACGGCTCAGGATGTTGTCGGCTTCTTTCAGGCGCTGGACCTGCCGGCCTGCGATGATCCCATCCTCATCGCGCAGGTCGTCGCGCGTGACAAGCAGCAGCGCGCGCAAGACAGCCTCAGCCCAGACGCGAGCCTCCGGCAGCAGGCTGCGAAGTGGCTCACCGCCGCTCGTCTCCTCGAATACCAGCCCAGCCGACGCGAACTCTTGCTGCTGGCCCAGGAAGCGGTCAACGACATGCTCACCTTCCGCCTGGAACGCTATGGGCAGGCGGGCATGCCCTACATGCCCGACGTTCGCGCCGAATTGAAGGCTTCCGCCATTCGCGGATTCGCCCTGCATGACGATCTGGCCGAGCGTTTTCTGCGCGCCTTCGAGCATGGCTGCAACCTGCGCTTTGGCCTCAGAGTCCCCGTTGTGCTGCACAGCATCAATGTGCGCGGCGTGGCCGATGAAACCTTTGGCGCGACCCTGACCACCCTGATCCTGCCCACTCTTCCCGATGCGCCCACGCCAGCGGGCAAATCCGCCTCTCAATACACCGAACCGATGCGCGCCCTTCGTCCAAAACCATCCGTGACTAAAATCAGCGCGCCGCCTACCGCACCTGAGCGCAAGCCATCGGCCCCGCTCCTCATGCCTGGCGACGCGATTGCGAAGCTGCTCATCAAACAGGATGACTGGTCCGGCGAGTGTTTGCTGACCAAAGACGCCACTTCGATTGGCCGCCAGCCCGACAGCGACCTCTCTCTCAAAGAAGATCGGCGGGTTTCGCGCCAGCATGCCATCATTCATCGCGCGCCCACCGCCTATATTCTGACCGATCTAAGCAGCGCCAACGGCACGTTCCTGAATGGCGCGATGCTCACTGAGCCAGCCATACTGCGCTCAGGCGACCAGATTCGCATCGGCCATACCGAACTCACCTTCATCATGGAACCACTCGCCAATCGCCGCGATGAATAAACATGATGAACATATGGTATGCTTGCGAGAAGACCCATTTTTGCGCCACAGGCGCGCTTTCAGTACAGGCAGCGCATGGCCGAAGAGCAGCTTCCAGCAGAGAACCCGGCAGCAGAACCATCCCGGCAGCCAGAAGCGGCGGCGGGCGAGGCAGCGCCGCTTAGCGCGGAAGAACTGGCTGCTGAATCGGCACGCCTGCGGCAGCAGCTTGTCGATCAGCTCAAAGCGCGGGGTCTCCTGCACAGCGAGGCGCTGGAGCAGGCGCTGCTGCGCGTCCCACGCGAGTTGTTTCTCCCTGACATTGCGGCGCGCGAGGGGCTGGAACGCATCTACACCGATGAGGCCATCGTCACCAAGCGCGGCAGCCAGGGCGCGCCGATCAGTTCCTCATCAGCGCCTTCGATGATGGCGATCATGCTGGAACAGCTTGATCTGCGCCCCGGTCTGCGCATTCTGGAAATCGGCGCGGGGACCGGATACAACGCGGCCCTGCTGGCCGAACTCGTTGGCGACCCGGCCAGCATCGTCACTATAGACATAGAACCCGATGTTGTCGAGCAGGCGAAGCAGCGCCTTGCCAACGCGGGCTATGGCGCGATCACTGTTCTCTGCGCAGATGGCGCCGAGGGTGTCCCTCATCTGGCCCCTTTTGATCGCATCGAACTGACCGTCGCGGCAGACGACATCGCCCCCGCCTGGACGAGCCAGCTTACTCCAGGCGGACGCCTTGTCCTGCCCCTGGAACTGCACCGCCAGCAGCGCGGGCAGGTCTCGCTGGCGCTGGTCAAGCGCGAAGAGCATCTGGAAAGCGCCGCCGCAGCCTATGCGTTTTTTATTCCCATGCGCGGCGACCAGGCAATGAGCGCGGGGCGCGCCGCGCCGCTCTCAGTCGTTGCCACCCACGACACCAGCCATCGCTGGGAACTTCACCTCTATGGCGCGCCGCTCAACGGCTCCGCCGACATTCGCCGCGATGTGCTGCATCTGCTCAGCGGGCCATATCAGACCCGCGATCTGCGGCTGGATGGCGCGGCGCGCGATCTGCTGGCCTATCTTGAACTGCGCTATGGGGAAGAAGAAACAATCTATGCCTGGTCGGCAAATGCCCTCTGGGGATTTGACGGCTGGACCGCCGGGGTGCTGGTTCACCCGGCGCGCGAGCAGAGCAATATGCCCCCTTTCGCGCCGCTTTCGGGCCGCTTCAGCCATCAGCCAGGGCTGGCGCTGCTGCGCGCCGCCACCAGCAGCCCTGATGACGCCGGGCTGGATCAGGCGATCCTCTATGGCAGCAACAACGCCTTGCGTCGGCTCCAGAGCATCATCCGCGAATGGAAGCGCCTCAAGACACCTGATCTCTCGGCCCTCTCTGTGCGCGTCTACCCGCCGGGCTGCGCGCCGACTCCCGCCGCCGATGAGTGGCTGATTACCAAGCGATCCGCCCAACTGCTGCTCTCGTTTCAGCCGCCATCAGCGAGCGCCGCAGGCTAGCGCCGCGCCCGCTAGCCCAGGTCTATCGGCCCTGGGAAGTGGGCCAGATGCAATTCCGGGCGCGCCGGATACTGGGGGCCGCGCTGGTCAATGTAGTAGGCGCTGTGTTCGGACTCTTTGGCCTTTTTCTTGACTTCGGCGGCCACGCGGCTCACTTCCTCAATGCTGCGCACCGGGCGGTGCTGGTTCGTCACCACGCCAATTGCCATGCCCACCAGCGGATAGAAGCATGCCTTGCCTTGCCGATCAGAAGAGAGAATCGAGCCACGCTGCAAATCTTCTTCGTTGTAGAACAACGAGCGCGAGCGATCAAACGCCTCTGTCAGTGCCTGGCAGATGGACACCACGCGATCAGGCGTTGTCGCCACCACAAAATCATCGCCGCCCACATGGCCGACAAAATCGGTCTCGTCCCCCAGGCGCCGCACTACATCCAGGCTGATGCGCGCCACCACCCGGATCATTTCGTTGCCGCGCAAAAAGCCATAGGCGTCGTTATACGCCTTAAAGTTGTTGAGGTCCAGATAGAGCAGGCTCCAGTGAGACCCCTGCTCCAGCATCGCCATAATGGCTCGCTCCACCTGCACACCGCCCGGCAGCCCTGTCAGCGGGTGCAGCCAGTTCTCCTGTACATGCCGAAGCTGCGTGCGGATGCGCGCCAGCAGTTCATCGGTGTTATAGGGCTTGGTGAGGTAATCATCCACCTTCTGCTCAAAGGCGCGCACCTTATCTGCCGTATCATGCCGCGCGCTGAGTATAATCACCGGAATATGGGCGGTCTTCAGGTTGGCGCGCAGCGCCTTGACCACCTCAAAGCCATCCATACCGGGCAGCATAATATCCAGGATTACCAGATGTGGCGTCTCGCGCAAGGCAATATGCACCGCCTCCTCGCCGGTATGAGCGATGATCGGTGTATACCCCTCAAAGCTCAGTGTCTCGCGCAGCAGCCCGGCAATCAGAGGCTCATCCTCAACCACTAAAATCGTTGCCATGCCGGATTTCCTCAATCTTCTCTGGGATACCTGCGAATGCAGTTTACAGACAACAGCATACACCCAATGGCAAGCTCATCCTTGCCATCATTTGCCTGGCAATTTTTGATCTTCCCGCGTGCTGGAACGCTGGGCGCGCACCACCGCCTCTGGCTGGCCCGGCCAGGCATCGTGTATCCGCTCGACATGCTTGGGCAGGGTATTGGGGGGCAGGGCATCCGGCGCAAAATAGCGACACGCGCGCATTTCTTCGGTCTCCTTCAGTGCGCCGCCCTCCACATGGCACAGAAACGTCAGCACCACTTCTTGCTTTTGCGGCTTGGAATAGACGCCCACCAATCGCCCGACCCTGACCGCTAAGCCCGTCTCCTCCAGCACTTCGCGGCGCAGCGCCTCATCCACCGTCTCGCCCAGTTCCATGCCGCCGCCCGGCAGATTCCACCAGTCAACATCGCGCCGCAGCCCCAACAACACATTCCCATCCTCGATAATCACGCCAAAAACGCCTATACGAAATTGCGCATACGATGACGCTGCATCCAATGTCTCTCTATCTCTGGACATGGCTTTCCTCCTGTATCGCCAGCGGGGTAGCGCGTGCATATAGCTGGGCTTCGACCTTGCGCACATCCTCACTCTCCAGTATAATATTGAGCGCAGAAGAATCGCCAGGACAGGAAAGCAACAGGCACATGTCTACAACACACGCTCCACGAGTCGTCAGCCGCAGGCGCGCCGCCAGCAAAGCCGCGCCCCCCAGGCACACAAACCGTTACAGACGCTATTGGAAGCATCCGGTCAACTCGCTCTGGGGTCTCTTTAGCTCCGTCAAAACGGCGATTGTCCTGATCGCCTTGATCGCGGTTGTCTGCATCATCGGCATCATCGTCATTCAAGCGCCAGTTGAGATTACTTCTTCCCCCAACGATTTCGCCCTCTGGGTAAGCCAGGAAATGGGCGGGAAATATGGTCCAACCTGGACGAGCATCTTCAGCAGCCTGGGTTTCTTCACCATCTTCTCCATGTGGTATTTCAAGGCGCTCATGGTGCTGCTGGCAATCAACGTCGCCATCTGCACACTGAACCGCGCGCCGGGCATCTGGTACAACTTCCGCAACCCGGCAGTGCGCACCAATGAGCGTTTTTATCAAAACGCCCTGGCGCGCCAGGACTTTGATACCAATCAAGATGTCGAGGGCATCCGGCGCTTCTTCCGCAAGAAGCATTACCGCGTGCTGGTTAAAGAAGGCAGCGGCAGCGGCGCCACCTATCTGTATGCCTATAAGAACGCCTGGGCCACGCTCTCCACCTTCGTCTTCCATGCCTGCCTGGTCTCGCTCATGCTTGCCACCGTCCTGACCGGCTGGCATGGCTTCGGCACGAACAGCATGGCCCAGCATATCTTGCCTGAACCCATCTACAACTACCTGCAAAACCTGGCCGGATTCAGCTACACTCAGCCGCTGCCCGATGGCGAAAACGGCGTCGTCTACCCCATCGGTACCGCGCACAACATCGAGTATCGCGCCGATCAGTTCGTCGCCAGGTTCAACCCGACCAACGGACAGCCAACCGACTTCTATACCGACCTGACGCTCTTCCAGGATGGCAAGCAGGTCGCCCAGCAGCGCATCCGCGTCAACGACCCGCTCACCTATCAGGGCGTCACCTTCCACCAGGCGTCGTTCATCCTGTACGCCTGGATCACCATCACCGACGCCAAAGGCAACGTGATCTTCAATCAGAAGCCGGTCCTCAACGAAAGCTTGAACGATATTAACCCCAACACCGGCAACAGCGTCCCGGTCAGCATCGCGGAGAACATCCCCATTCCCAACGTCCAGCAGGATATGAATGTGGCCGCGACGCTGACGCCCGACGGCTGGGCCGTGATCGTCAACGGCAGCGATCTCAAAGGGAATCCTTCTTTTTGCAGCCTGGCAAGCGCGGGCAACAGCGCGCCGGTCATTGATCTCTCGCAAAGCAATCTCTCGTGCAGCAAAGCGTTTGCCGCCCTGCAACTTGGTCAGCAGGGTTTGCAGCTCAAAGGCTGGACGCTCGATGTCAAGCTGGTCAAACAGGGTACCGTCCTGCTCATCACCAAAGACTCCGGCTCGCCGCTGATCTGGCCGATCTCGGCCCTGCTGATCCTGAGCCTGTGCGTCACCTTCTACTTCCCCCAGCGCCGCGTCTGGATGCGCTTCCGCGACGGCCATCTCCAGTTCGCCGGGCTGAAAGAACACTTCATCAACGTCCAGCGCGACTTCAACAGCCTGGCCCTGGAACTGGCCGCACTGGACGCCAAAGCCGGGCGCACGACGCCCCGCGAGCGGCTCAAAGACCCGCCAGGGGCGAGCGCGGCTGAAATGCTCAAGCCGAAATCTGCCAAATCAAGCAAATCCTCGGCGGGCGCGCGAGCCAGAGCAGCGGAGGCAGAGGAGGCCGAAGCGACAGCGCCCAGCGAGGTCGAGACCGAAGCCAGCGACGCTGATGCATCTGAGATGACGGATGAAGCAGAGGAAACGAGCCAGGCCCACGCATCCGCAGCTTCACACGCGAAAAAAGAGGTGGCGGCTGGCGATTAACTCGTCAGGCGTTCCCGGCTGCGCCCCTCGAAGCGTATCCAGTCACAGGCGCTCTAGCAGATGCGGAGAACTACATGAGCCAATACCGTACCCTTATCCCACTCTTTGAGGAACTGCGTGGAGAGCGGATTACCGTTCGCCCCTACCGCGTTGAAGACGCTGAATCGCTCTATGAAGCGGTGCGGGAATCACGCGATCATCTGCGCCCCTGGCTTCCGTTCGCCGATGCCCATCAGAGCGTTGACGAGTCCCGCGATTTCATCATCCATTGCATGGCACGCTGGCTGCGGCGCGAGGATTTCCCGCTCAGCATCTGGCAGAGCGCAACCGGGGCGTTTCTTGGCGGCACCGGCTTTCATGTGCGCAGTTGGGAACCGCCCTGCTTTGAGATCGGCTACTGGCTGCGCCCATCAGCGGAAGGACATGGCTATATGGCTGAGGCGGTGCGGCTCGTTAGCGATTTTCTCTTCGAGGGGCTGGGCGCGCAGCGAGTGGAGATTCGCTGCGATGCGCTGAACAGGCGCAGCGCGTCTGTAGCAGAGCGCCTGGGGTTCATTCAGGAGGCCAGGCTGCGCAATATGCGCCGGGCTGCCGATGGAACCACCAGGGATACCCTGGTCTTCAGCCTGATACCTACCGATCCACGCTGGCCGACCAGCAGAAACCCGGAGAGGCGGCAATGACCCGCCGCGCGCGTCCCTATCACGCCTGCTCGTCGCGGTTGGAGGTAAGCGCCTCAAGGTAGCGTTGGGCGCGCTGGCGCACCAGCGGCGCGTGGTGGTCCTGGGTAAAGTGGGGTGTCAGGTCTGCGGCGGCGGGCGAGCGCATCTGAGTCAGCGCCCACAAGAACGAAGAGGCGCGAAAGCGCGCCGAGGGGTGGCTGGTGGACTGGTGATGCCGGGAAAGCTCCTTCACCAGAATGTGATCAAAGTCGGGAACGCCCATCCGACTTAAGGCTGGCAAAAACGGCTCGTGGAAAAACGGCTCGCTGAGCGCCGCCAGCATTGGCTTCACGGCGCGCTGATCGCCAAAGGCCGCCAGCGTCCAGGCGGCCCGATACTGCACCGCCCTCTGCTCGTGCAGCAGCAGCAGGCCCACCTGATCGCACACCTCCGGCCCAAAAGCCCACAGCGCCTGCGCCACCGAATAGCCGCACTCATCCTGCGCCAGCAAACGCAGCAACTCCGGCAGCGCGGCCCATTCGCGCTGCTCACATAGCTGCTGCGCCGCCGCCACCTGCTGATCGGTATTTGCCGAATGGAGATGCACTTGAACCTGTTCCAGCAGCTTTGTCATACTCATTCAGCCCCTCGCGCTTTCTCCATACTACCGGAAACCTTCTGCTATACGTGCGAAAGAGAAGGGCGAGACACCAGGCGCCATCTCGCCCCCTTGCTGATCAGTAGGCCGCGTTCGTGCTTCGGCCATAGCGCGCCGTCGGGTCGGTAATCACATTGACACACGCCGGTTTGCCAGAGGCAAAGGCTCGCTCCAGCGCGGGGCGAATATCTTCTGGCCGCTCCACCATCTCGCCAGAGCCACCCAGCGCCTCTACCATACGATCATAGCGAATCTTCGGCGCCAGATCAGCCGCCGTACTGTGGCCCAGCGCGTCTTTCTGAGGGTGCTTGATCTGCGCCCACTGCCCATCGTTGCCAATCACCGAAACAATCGGCAGATGATGGCGGGCCATCGTCTCAAACTCCATCCCATTCAGCCCGAAAGCTCCATCGCCGTGCAGGATCAGCACCTGCTTCTCAGGATGCGCCAGTTTGGCCGCCAGGGCATAGCCGGTGCCGACGCCCAGGCAGCCCATCGGGCCGGGGTCCAGCCAGTGGCCCGGCTCAAACATCTGAATGACGCGCCCACCGAAGCTGACAATATCGCCGCCGTCGCCGACCACAATCGCATCGCGGTCAAGAAAATCCCGAATCTCCGCGCAGAGCCGCATCGGATGAATCGGCGTCTGATCGGAGCGCAAAAGCGGTTCATCCGCCTGGCGCTTCTTCTCCTCATCCTGGCGCACCGTCGCCAGCCACTCGTCATGGCAGAGCGGCTTTTCCAGCGCCTCCACTAGCTGGCTCATTACCGCGCCCACATCTCCGGCAATGCCCACCGTCGCCCCGCGATTCACGCCAATATCTTCTGCCGCCATATCCAGCCAGATCACCTTAGCGGTTGCTGGGATCAGCGGGGCTTCGCCAAAGTTCAGGCGGAAATCCAGCTTCGTCCCCACCAGCACAATTGTATCCGCCCCGCCCAGGGCTGTGCGGCGTGCCAGCGAGAAGAAAAGCGGATGATCGGGCGGCAGGCTGCCGCGCCCGCCGCCGTTGAGGAAAACCGGCGCCTGTGCGCGCTCGGCGAACGCCCGCAGCGAGGCAGCGGCATCGCACCACCAGACCGCCGTACCCGCCATAATCACCGGGCGCTCGGCCTTGCGCAGCAGATCGGCGGCGCGCTCCACCAGCGCGGGATCGCCCGGCTGTTTTCCTTCGGCGCGATACCCCTCGCCCAGATGCGTTACCTGGCTATCGGGGATAATATTGCTCAGGACATCCATCGGGCATTCAAGAAAGACCGGGCCAGGCTTGCCGCTGGTCGCCTGGCGATAGGCAAAGCCAACGTATTCCTCCAGCCGCCCGGTCTCCACAATCGTGCGCGCCCACTTGGTAATGGGGCGCACCAGTTCAATCGCGCCCATTTCCTGCAACGCGCCCCGGTCCCACTGATGCACAGGCGCCGCGCCGCCAAAGACAATCATCGGGCTACCGGCAAGATAGGCATTTGCCAGCCCGGTTACGCCATCGGTCACGCCAGGCCCAGCCGTAATCAGCGCCACACCAGGTCGGCGCGTCACCTTGGCCCAGCCCTCGGCGGCATGCACAGCCGCCTGCTCGTGGCGGGTATCCATCACCCGGATACCCTCGCGCACACAGCCATCATAGATGGGGGCAATATGCCCGCCGCTGAGCGTAAAAACGACCTCTACGCCTTCGCGCTTGAGTGCGCGGGCGATGAGCCAACCGCCGAGAACATGTTCGGACATCAAAAATCTCCCTGGGCGCTCACTGCACCGCGACAATCTTAATGGTGCGCATGCCGCCCGGCGTCTCAACCGTCACTGTTTCGCCGGGCGTGCGCCCCAGCAGCGCCGCGCCAATGGGCGATTGGGTCGAAAGGGTCTTGGCCTCGCCCACTGCGCGCCCGCCAAAGTCCTTCACCAGCACATAATCGCTGGGGCGGTTCTCCCCAATTTGCAGGGTAACGACATGGCCCACTTCAATGGCATCCTTTGCGGCAGGGTGTTGCAGCGTCTTCACTTGCCCGATCTCACGCTCCAGCCAGGTGAGTTGCTGGCGTAGCTGCGCCAGTTCCGCATTCACCCGTTCGCGGTGATCGTCAAACTGAGCCACTGCTACATGCCCGGCGCTATCGCGCGCCTCTTCGGCATCCTGAATCTGCCGGACCAGACGCGCACGTTGGTCTTCGAGATGGTCCAGGTTCAACTCCATTTTGTGTTCCCCTTACCTACAAGCGATGTGCAATCGCAAATAACCGCCAGCACCTCCCAGCTACGTAGCGGTCTCTCGCCTTACAGAAGAGATAAAGCATCTCCCGCAGGATGGGCTATCAACAGCAGGCCCGCCCTGTGGGTCACTTCCCAGGAAGCAGCCCTGGGGAACACTATTCTACACCAATATCCCAGGCTTGCTCCAGATCCTCTTTCGAGTAGACCTTAAAGGCCATCAGGGTATGGGTTCTGGTAATCCCGGCCAGGCCGATCATCCGTTCTGTCACCACGTCTGCCAGGTCTTCATACGCCTTCAGACGCAGCACAGCCACCAGATCATACTCGCCTGTCACCGAGTATACCTCAGCAACGCCCGGAATCTCCAACAGTTCCTGCGCGGTGCGATTGATCTCGCCGCGCTGCACATTCACCAACACCAGAGCCGTAATCATAGAACCCTGGCCTTTCCAATACTACGCAACGTCGGGCAAATCGGTGGAGAGGCCCATCACGCGCAGCTTCTTGCGCAGCGAATGAAAGGCGAACTCCTGGGTCTCATGTGGATTGCCGCCCTCTGCCAGGATCAGCGGAATCACTTCGGGGGGCGGCCCCAGCGCCTCCCAGACCATAGGCGCGTGGCGGTGGACGACCTCTTCGACCAGACGCCCATAGCGCGCATCCTCTTGAGCCATGCGACGCAGGAAGGCCACGCCAAAGAGGACATGCCGCGACTCATCCCGCGCTACCGCCGTGAACCCGCCGCGAAAGCCCGGCAGCACATTCATTTGCCGATATGTATTCAGCATACCACGCTGACCGGCCAACGCCATAGCGCCCTCGATCAGAATATGATAGACGGTAATCGCCTCGATCAGCGCCTCCATATTGCCCGGCTCGCGCTGCACCTGATTGGTGGCCGCTGGCAGCACGTCCAGCAACATCGTCGCCGTCGCCTTGCGCACAAACGGGCGCGCCTCCGCCAGCAAATCCTCCAGGCGCTCCCCAGGCAAAAGTACCACCTCGCGGAAAAAACGCTCGAAGAAGACGACGTGCCGCGCTTCATCAACAAGCTGCGTCGTCAGAAAGATGCGCTCGGCCTCGCCGGGGATCGCCAGGCAGATGGGCGCCAGCGTATCGGTCACGCTGGCCTCGCCAACGAAAAAGGCCGAGACACCCGCCATGCGCATCGGACGCACATCCGGTGTGACCATTTCCGCCCACTGCCCCTTATCCGCCGAGAAATCAATGTCCTGCGCGCGCCACTGCTGGCGCTCCCAGCGATAATACAAATCCTGCGGGGTTGGCAGGCGCGTCTCCCCTTCATCAATCAAGGCCAGCACATCTTCTACGGGCGTCTCGGCTAGCTGCCCCAATGTAAAATTGCCAATCTGGTTCGCGGATGCGCTCATATTACCCCTTCTTGCGCGCCGCGGCCAGCCGCGCAGCTTCCTCGCGCAGTTCGCGGCGCAGCACCTTGCCGGTCATATTCTTGGGCAGTTCGCTGCGGAACTCGACGCGGCGCGGACTCTTGAAGACGGCGATCCCGTTGCGGCAGTATTCAATAATCTCTTCCTCGGTAGCTGTCTCGCCTTGCTTGAGAACCACAAAGGCCAGCACCGACTCGCCCTGATATTCATCTGGCGCCTGCACCACCGCCGCATCGGCAATCTTGGGATGGCGATACAGGAACTCTTCCACCTCGCGCGGATAGACATTGAAGCCCGATACCAGAATCATATCCTTTTTGCGGTCCTCAATGTAGTAGTAGCCGTCTTCATCCACCCGCGCCATATCGCCGGTATGGAACCAGCCGTTGCGGAAGGCTTCTTCGTTGGCCTCCGGCTTATTGAAGTAGCCCTTCATCACATTGGGGCCGCGACAGACCAGCTCGCCAATCTGCCCAACTGGAACCTCGTTATCGTTGTCGTCAACGATCTTGATCTCCATCTGCGGCAGCGCCGGACCAATCGAGCCGGGCTTTGTCACCGGGCCTGCCGCGTTCGTCGTCGCTACCGGCGCGGTTTCCGTCAGGCCGTAGCCCTCCATAATGTCCACGCCCGTCAGGTGCTTGAACTTTTCCAGCACCGCCACCGGCAAAGCCGCCGCGCCAGAACTGGCAACGCGAATCGAGGAGAGATCATAGGCACTGGCCGCCGGATTGAGAACCCAGGCCACATACATCGGCGGCGCGGCCAGCAGGATGCTGACCTTATCCTTCTGGAACATCTCCAGGGACGCCGCCGGGTCAAAGCGTTCCATAATATCCAGCGTCCCTCCGTGATAGATGCAGGCGTTCATGCCAACACTGAGCGCGTAGCTGTGGAACAGCGGCAGGCCAATCCAGACAATATCGTGCTCATCAAACTGGAGGCGGGGCAGTTGGCTCGTTTGCTCGATATTCACAATCAGGTTCTTATGCGTCAGCATCGCGCCCTTGGGTCGGCCCGTCGTACCCGACGTATAGAGGATGACGGCCACATCTTCCTCTTCGCCTGCGGCTGGCGTCGCCTGGTCGGATTGCCCGGCAAACGCCTGATGCCAGAGCATAGCCCCCGGCAGCGGCTCCGCGCCCAGCACAATCGCGTGCTCCAGCGCAGGCACCTGCTCGCGGATGGCCTGGACATTGGGATAGAACGGCGCGAGCGTGAGAATAGCCTTGACTCCCGCGTCGTTCATGATGTACTCAATCTCACCGGCCTTGTACATCACATTCATCGGGATGACCGTCGCTCCACAGACCTGCACGCCATAAAACGCCTCCACAAACTGCGGCAGGTTATGGATATAGATGGCAACTCGATCACCCCGCTGCACGCCCAGCTTCGCCAGCCCATTCGCCACGCGATTCACCCGCGCGTTCAACTCGCTGTAGCTGATCCGCTGATCTTTAAAGAGGATGGCCGCCTTGTCAGGAAAGCGGGCCGCGGCCCGCGCCACCAGTTCGCCAAGCTGCATAGTTGCTGTACTCCTATTCGTTGCGCGCCGGACCGCCAGCGACATAGATGACCTGGCCGCTCACAAAGCCCGCCTCTTCTGAGGCCAGGAAGCAGATCACATTGGCAATATCGCGCGGCTGGCCCACGCGCCGCACCGGAATGCGCTTGCTCGCCTCTTCGATCATTTGCTCAGGCGTAATGCCCAGGCGCCGCGCGGTGGCTCGCGTCATCTCCGTATCAATAAAGCCCGGCGCGATGGCGTTGGCCGTCACCCCAAATGGCCCAAGCTCAATCGCCAGCGTCCGCGTCATGCCCTGCAAGCCCGCCTTGGCAGTGGAGTAGTTCGTCTGGCCGCGATTGCCCAACGCCGAGGTGGACGACATACTGATAATGCGCCCATAGTGCTGCTCAACCATATACTTCTGCGCCGCCCGCGAGCAGAGAAACGCGCCCTTGAGATGGACGTTGATGACGGCATCCCAGTCCCCATCGCTCATCTTGAAAAGCAAATTATCGCGCGTAATTCCGGCGTTATTGACCAGAATATCCAGCCGCCCAAACTTGCTGGCCGCCTGATCAACAGCCTGCTGAACCGCATCGGCATTCGAGACATCGCACGCGACGACCAGCGCCTCGGAACCCAGCGTCTCTATTTCGCGGGCCACCTGTGCGCAGTTCTCCGTATCAACATCTGCCAGCGTCACCCGCGCGCCCTCTTCCGCCAGGCGCAGCGCCGTCGCAGCGCCAATGCCGCGCCCCGCGCCGGTCACAAACGCGACTCGTCCATCGAGTCTGCCCATCAGCAATCCTCTTTCTGTTGGTGGAACAATCAGCCTGTCAAGGATACACAACGACATCAGGAGAAAAAGTGGGCTTCTGTCCTAAGCATAGTAGCTTGCCCGGCCCCTGTCAAGCGCGAAATTATGTACTACCCCTCCGTCTCCTCCCTACTCTGGCAATTTTATGCCTAACCGCCTGGCAATGGCCGGGCTGACTGGATACACCCGTTCTTTGGGCAGCAAATCCTGTGCTTTGCTGGTTTCCCCGGCCTTCAGCAAGGCGGAGATTTTGCGCACCAGCGGCGTCGCATTGCGTATCTCCAGCGTCCACTCACTGACGTATTTTTCGATGATATGGCGGCTCAGGCCCACTTGAATGCTGCGATAGGGCAGGCTGGCTCCGTGAATCGTGCGCTCTGGATCCCATTGGATGTTGACCAGCGCCTGCTTTTGTTGGCTGCGCCACTCGTCGGCGTCACGATAGATGCCGCTGTCTGGCGTTGTCAGCACCGCCTGCGACAACGCCTCTTCCCAGCCCTGGCGCGTAATGCGAATCGCCAGGATATATTCCTGCCCCGGCTTTCTTCCCCAGTTGCTCCGCTCCATCATCCAGAGAAATGACGGCTTAATCCACGTCATCCGATTCAAGGAAAACGGCGGCACAAAGTGGTTCTGCGCAATGGCAGGCAGCGCGATCTCTTTACGATACGCTTGATAGACAATGATCGAGCGTTCATCATAATCCGCCCGAATCTCTCGCTCAGCCATCGAACCTCCAGAAAAAAAACCGCCACTCTTGACACCATTGAACTTATGTTCTATACTTGCAGCAGGTCCGAAGCCTATCATCCTTTCGATGAACACGCTTGTATACAAGAAGGAGACCCGTTTCATGTCCAACCACCCCATTGTCCATATCGAAATTCCCGGCACCGATACCAAAGCCGCTGCCAAGTTCTACGAGGATGCCTTCGGCTGGAACATCCAGACTGACCCGAGCTTTGAAGGCTACCCCATGTTCCAGGCTGAGGGCGGCCCCGGCGGCGGATTCGTCAAGCCAGGAGAAGCTATGGGTGTCAGCTATAAGGTCGGCGAAGTCCTGATCTACATTGACACCGACGACATCGAAGCCTCTCTGGCAAAGGTACAGTCTCTTGGCGGCAAAGTCGTGCTGCCCAAGACCGACATCCCGCAAGTGGGCTGGTTTGCCGTCTTCGCCGACCCAACCGGCAACAAGATTGGCCTCTTTACCACCTTGCCGCACAAGCACTAAACCGCCACTGCGCCTCAACGCTCGTAGCGCGGCGCTTCGATGCACGTCACGCCCGCCGGACCGACCACCGCGCCATGTTGCGTTCCGGCGGGCACTATCATTCGGTCTCCTGGCCCCAGATCAATACCTTCCTGCTGATCGGGCAGCGTGAAGCGAATGCCGCCGCGCACGCAGTACAGCACCTTGGTATAGCTGTGGCTATGGACAGCATACTCGTCGCCTGGCCCATTCGACCAGCTATGCGGCGATAAGCCTTCCGCCACCATGCGCCCCCGTAATTCCTCTTCGCGCGGCAGCTTTTCATCCTGCCAGCGGGTAATCTCCATTGCCTGGTTCATCCTTTCAAGCTCCTTCAAGCTTCAGCGTCTCACGCCACAGACGCATTGTCCTACGACCATTATAAACCTCACCTGGCGTAAACCCTTGACAATACCAGAAGCTCTTCCCTATAATTGAGGTTAGGCTCAAAATAAGTTTATTAGAGAACGTTTTTCAAGTTTTTGTGTTGCTCAAAAGGAGCGGACTCATGGGTCTCAGTTACAGGTGGCAGGCCACGCTGGTGATTGCGCTGGGCATGCTGATGGCGATCCTCGATAATACCATTGTGACCGTAGTGCTGCCCCAGATCGCCACCGCATTCCATACTGATTTCCAGACGATTACCTGGGTCGGTACTGGCTACTTTCTGGCGCAGGCAGCCGTCATCCCCATCACCGGCTATCTCAGTGATCGCGTGGGTACCAAAACCATTTTTCTTATCGCCCTGGGACTTTTTACCCTCGGCTCCGCGCTCTGTGTGATCGCCCCCACAGAGCAATGGCTGATCGGCTTCCGTATCCTTCAGGGCCTTGGCGGCGGCGCTCTGGTGCCGGTGGCGATGGCGATTATCTTCCGTCTTTTTGGGCCTACCGAGCGCGCGAGCGCGATTGTGCTGCTGATGATTCCGCTGCTGCTTGGGCCAGCCTTTGGCCCGACGTTGGGAGGCTACCTGGCGACAAACTTTAGCTGGAACGCGATCTTCACCATCAATCTGCCGATTGGCGTTTTGGCCTTTGCCCTGGCGTTCCTGGTCCTGCATGGAAGAGCCTCCGAACGCGCGGACGAGGCCAACGGCAGCGGCGAGCCAGGCGCGCGCCGCTTTGATCTGCCCGGCCTGGTACTCTCTATGGCAGGCTTCAGTGCCTTCGTGTACGGCATCAACGAGGCCGGGATACACGGCTGGAGCGATACAACGGTCCTCGCCTTCCTGGCCGCCGGTGGCGCGCTGCTGATCGCGTTTATTCTGGTCGAGCTGCGGGCCAAAGACCCGGTGATTGATATTCGGCTCTTCCGCAGCTACACGTTTACCATCGCCAATATCCTCCAGTGGGCTACGGTGGCCGTCCTTTTCGGCAGCCTCTTTCTCGTACCCTTCTTCTTCGAGCAAGTGGAAGACTTGTCCGCGCTGACTACCGGCGAGATTTTGATCCTTCAGGGTCTGGCTACGGCTGTAGGGCTGGCGATTGGCGGAAAGCTCTATAACAACGTGGGACCGCGTATCCTGGCCGTCACCGGCGTCGCCCTTGTCGCCATTTCGATGATCGGCTTTACGCACCTGGACGTGACGACCAGCGGGGCCGATCTACAACTCTGGCTGATCCTGCGCGGCATCGGCCTCGGTCTGGTCGGTCAGCCCCTGCAAACGCTGGCCGTCTCAGTCGTCAGCAATCAACAAATGGCAAAAGCAACATCACTGATAAGCGCGACCAAGATAGTCTTCGGAGCGGTGGGGGTGGCAGTCCTCACCACCTACCTGACGCAGCGAACGACCGTCCACGCCAGCGATATAGCTGCTGGTTTCTCGACACACCCGCTCAGCGGCGTGGCGGGCGCCTGTGTCCAGCAGGTCGGCCAGCAGGCGCTCCAGACCTGTGTAACCCACCACGCTGTGACGATGGGCCTGAATGATACGTTCCTGTTCTCGCTCATTGGCTGCGGCATCTGTACAGCACTGGCGCTCTTCGTTGGCCGCGATCCCGCGCTAGAAGCAGCGAGGCAAGCGAAAAAGCAGGGGAGAACGATTGAGCAGGCCCCTGCCCCCATGCCGGGCGATTAGCCAAATCACTCGCAATCCGCGTGTGTAGACCGGGCGTTGATAATGCCCGGTCGTTTTTTGCGCTGCGCTCCCCGCGCCCTCACCCCCATTCTGGCTAGAGTTCGGCTGGCGCTTGCCACCTTGCACTCTCCTGGCTTATAATGGGGCGAATGACTCTGCTGGCGCCGCAGACAGCTATGCATAATTTGGCATTTCTCCTGCTATATATAAGCAAAGCTGGCCGTCTTAAATCATGGGCTGCGAGAATAAATGGGGCGCTTTCTTCAGCAGGCGGAAAGAGTGTCAATGTGGCATTGACCTTGCTACGCTGCGTCGGGTGATCATCTCGTGGCAGCCATGCGATATATTGCAGCATCTATTACAGCAGTGAGAGGAGCGGGAAGCGGCACAGGCAAGTAAAGGGAAAAGCCAGAAAGTAATACATGAGCTTGGATTCTGTTATCTTGATGATCAGCGCCTCGTTATACTGAAAGAAATTATGTATAAAGACATGCTATTGTGCGCGCTGCTGATCGCTGTCCCAGGGAACCACGAAAGGGGAGTAGATTCTCGTGTTTGAAGGTATACTGGTAACGCTGGCAATTGGGCCTGTCATGGCAGACACACCCACCAACATAACGCAATGGCTGGTCATTGGCGGCTCGTTTCTCTTCGCATTCCTCGCGGTCTTCTGGGCCAGCTTGATTATCTGGACCTGGCGCGATATTCGCTCGCGCAGCCAGGACATGGTGCTGCAAGTCGCCGCAACGCTGCTCGTCACCGTCTTCTCCGTTGGTGGCCTCTTCATTTACCTGATTCTTCGTCCGCGCCATACGCTGGCCGAGTTGTACGAGCGCCAACTGGAGGAAGAGTCCCTGCTGGCCGAAATGACTGAGCGGCCCACCTGCCCAACCTGCCACTATCGCGTCGAGGGCGATTTCCAGGTGTGTCCATCCTGTGGCACAAAGCTGCGCCGCCCCTGCCCACGCTGCGAGCATTTGCTGGAACTTAAGTGGAACGTCTGCCCCTACTGCGCCTATGGCGCTGGCAGCGATGGCCGCTCATCCGCTCGCGCCAGCGGCGTGCGCGCTGGCGAACGCGGCTAGCCAGTGCGCGGGCCTGGATACGTTTCAGGCAGCAGCATGAATCAGGCAGCCAGCCGGTAGTGCGCATCTGATGCGCGCTACCGGCTGGCTGCCTCTGTACTATCTTTCTTCCTTAAGATGGGATTGCGCCCTTTCACGAGGCGCGCCTCAGTCTGTGTTATTCGCACCCTGAAGAACCTCGTAGAGGAACCATTTCCGCCGCTCGGTCCCATTCAGAATCTCTTGCAGCAGATTGGCCGTCACCGAATCGCGGCGCTTCTCGCACACGTCAATGGCTGCCCGCTGCATTTCGGCGATATGCAGGTTATCTTGCATCAAGCGGCGTATCATCTCGCCCGCTGGCACAAAGTCCTCGTTATCGTCCTCGATGGTTTGCAGTTGACCGATGTGCGAGATGCTGCGAATGGTCGTCCCACCAACGCGGCGCACGCGCTCGGCCAGGATGTCAATGGCGGCAAAGATCTGATCGGCCTGCTCGTCAAAAAGCTCGTGAAAATCGTGGAAATGCGACCCGGACAGGTGCCAGTGAAAGTTTTTGGTCTTGGCATAGAGCGCAAAAGCATCCGCGATCAACGGATTGAGCGCCTCGGTAACAGCCTGCGCCTCCTGCGAGGTCAGATCGGTGATCGTCGCCAGCGGCTTCGGAGCCGGATACGAGCGCACACGATTATCCCCTCTCGCTCGCTGCTCAGGCTGGCCGGGCCTGGTCGGAATAGTGGTAGACATCCGCATCTATCCTTTCTTGGTGTTTTCCAGTGATGCTCCAGGTTGGGTTTCGCTGCTGCTTCCCCTCGCCCATCCCTCTAGCGCCCATTCCAGCATGACCTATACCAGCCCTATCAGGGCAAAGAGAACAGCGCCGCCCGATGTGGTATCATCAGCGACGCTGCTGCCGAGGTTCTCGGCCACAGATTCAAGCAGCCGCAGGCGCGTCTCTAGAGCCTGTTATGAACTTCAGAGACAATGAACGACCAGAGTGATAAAGCGATGCAGCAGCAGAATAGCGAAGGCCAGGAAGTGCAACCCCGCCAGGGTCTGAGGCAGGCGCTCATAGTCTCTTACCAAGCGTCGAAAG
>DATBHW010000023.1 GCA_036557285.1 Ktedonobacterales bacterium | reverse complement strand
GCGGAGGCGGAGAAAAAAGCGAAAAAAGCGAACTAACCTCCCCGCCCCAGTCTGCGCCTGACCCGGAGGCGTCCAGGCCAGGGCGAACTAACTGCGAACTAACTGCGGATCATCTTGCTGAAACCGCCACACTTCCTGGGGGCGCCCACCCAGCGAGCCAGCCTTGCGCAGTTCACACGCGATCTTGCCCTGGCGCGCCAGGGGTTCCAGCGCGCGGGTAATCTCTTCGCCCCGCACACGCCGCCCCCCAAGGTCACGAATCTGGGTGCGCGAGAGCAGGCCCTGCTCGCGCAGCGCCGCCACAGCACGACGCAGACGCCGCGCCCCCAGCAGCAGCGTCCATTTGCAAGAGTAGAACAGAAGTTCTACTTTGTCAAGAGGGTCGTTTGAGCAGGCTGGCTATTCACCCGGTCAATCGCTTCCTGGCTGAGTCCAAGCGAGCGAAAGAAGCCATCGAGGGTGTCGTAGACCTTGCCAGGGTCATCATCCCGGCAGGCTACCTGTAGCGCCGCCATCCCGGCAGGCCACCTGTAGCGCCGCCATCCCGGCGGCCAACGATTCGCCAGCGCGAGCGTTCGCCCTTCAGGCCAACGCACCGGCAGGCCAGCGTTGAGCCGCCTGGAAGGCGGCGCTACAAGTGGTTGGCCGCCAGGATGGCGGCGCTACAGGTAGCCCCCCCCGATAGTTGGTGGAACCCAAAGGGGCGCCTTTATTGACAAAACCATCCAGACGCATTATAGTTGAATACAACAGTATGCTTACTGTGGAGCCGCCAAACAGATTAATACTAGAGTCATACCTTGTCCTGCCCTGTAGGGGTCCGGGCTGATCTTGACGGCGATACGCCTGAGACGGAAGAGACGCAGGTCTTGTCTTTGGGTATCGCCGTCTTTTTTCAGGCCATGAACAGGGACGCATAGCTGTGCAAGGAGGTTGGCTCCAATGGCAACGCAAGCGAAACAGAGGAGGATTCGACGTATGCGTCTCTTATTCTGGCGACGACCACCGGCTCATCCCCTCCCAGCGCGACGCTGGACCTGGCTCGGTGGCCGACGCATCCTGACCAACACCCCCTACGTGCTGCCCAAGGATCAGGCCGAAGGAGACCGGCTGGACCTTCAGCACTACCTGCTCAAGATTGCCGCTGGTGGCCTCTACCGCGCCCCCATCCGCCAAACCCGTGCCATCCTCGACGTGGCAACCGGCACCGGCATCTGGGCGCGCGAGATGGCCCTGGAGTTCCCCAACGCTCGCGTGATTGGCTTTGACATTGACCGCACCCCCCTGGAGCGGTCGCTGGAAGTCCTGGGGCCGGGCGGCCAGTTCCCCACCAACTTTAGCTTTCAGATGGCCGACGCGCTCAAGCCCTTCCCGTTCGAGGATGGAGCCTTCGATTTCGTGCATGGTCGGCTGATGTCCCCGTTCATCCCCAAAGCGCAATGGCCGCATGTGGCCTCCGAGATGATGCGGGTGCTGCGACCTGGGGGCCACATCGAACTGGTAGACATGGAGCGCCCGCCGGTTTCGTCGAGCGAATCCTATTACCTCATCGAGCGCGCCATAGCAGGCTTGATGGAACGGCGGGGATTATACGTGGGTGTGGGTGACGACCTGCTGGAGCATTTGCAACGCGCCGGGGCGCGCCGGGTCCAACAGCGCAAGTTCCTGCTGGGCAGTGGGCGGCAGCGTGAGCGCGAGCAGCGCCTCCTGGCGACGGATATTCTTTCCATCCAGGCCAACATGAAGGTGATCCTGGTGCGCAGCGGCGCGTTTTCTGAAGAACAATTCGACGCCGTGTATCAGCGAACAAAAGCGGAACTGATGCAGGTGGGGATCGTCATGCCAATCGTGTTCTGTTTTGGAATGAAGCCCTAACCCGGTCAAGAAGGGCAGGCGATGCCGATGCACGGAAGGCACGTTCAGCAGTGTTATCTGTGCGCCAATCCAGCGAGCAGCAGGTGTCGCACATGTGGGCAGCCGATCTGCGAGAGCCACGAGCAGGTGAGTGTCTCACCCCAGGGCAGGAGGCTGGTCCGCTGCCCCCCTTGCACTCAGCGCGACCATCAAGAGTATCTGCGGATACTCAGATAGCGCATCTCGCCCAGGAACAGGCCGGTTGCCCATACGATGACGGGCACAGGACGTGCAGGCCATCGTTACTTTGCAGGGCCATGAACTGCCCCAGGGAGAGGATACCGACGCAACGAGTGTGAACAGGAAGGTGCAGGCCATGCGATTTCATGATCGAGCCGAAGCAGGGAGAAAGCTGGCTGCGCGGCTGATGCCGTATGCGCAGCACGCCGATGTCCTGGTCCTGGGGCTGCCACGCGGCGGCGTACCCGTTGCCTATGAGGTAGCCAGCGCGCTCCAGGCCCCGCTGGATGTGCTGATCGTGCGCAAGTTGGGCGTCCCCGGTCAGGAAGAACTGGCGCTGGGCGCGATTGCCAGCGGGGGGATACGGGTTCTCAACGAGGAAGTGGTGCAGACGCTCGGCATCCCCGAACAGGTGATCGAAGCCATCACAGTCAGAGAACAGCAAGAACTGCTGCGCCGCGAGCAGCTTTATCGTGGAGATCGTCCCGTGTCGGGGCTGCATGGCCGCGTCATCATCCTCATTGACGATGGGATTGCCACGGGCGCAACCATGCGCGCCGCCATTGCGGTGATTCGCTCCCAGCAGCCAGCGCGTCTCGTCGTTGCGATTCCGGTGGCGGCGGCAGTGGTCTGCCAGGCAGTAGGCACAGAAGTGGATGAACTGGTCTGTCTGCTGTCGCCCGACATCTTCCTGGGCGTGGGGGTCTGGTATCAGCACTTCCCGCAGATAAGCGATGAGCAGGTGCGCGCCTTATTGGCTCGCGCCAGGCATATCCCCGCCGCCTAATGGGATGCAACCGCCAGAGGGCATGCCGCGTATACATACCAGAAGACCGAGCACCCTGTCAACGGCTCAGGGCTGCGTGACTCTTGATGAAAAGGAAAAGCACCGATGCGGCATCATAGCTTTTTGGGGATTGCCCTGTTTATCTTTGTGATCTGGCTCCTCCTGTCCGTAGTAGGCCATCTCTTCGGCTCGCTCATTCACCTGCTGTGGATCGTGATCGTCATCGCCTTCATCTGGTGGTTGATTACCGCCGTCTTCGGCAGAGGTCGGCGTCGAGGCTGGTAATAGCGACTGTTCATGGCCTGGCGCGGCTGATCGCAACCATCGTTTAGTGAGCACGGTAGAGTATCTCGCCCGCCTGGGGGACGAGCAGGATGCCTTCCTGCTCGCGGCCAGCCCAGTGCTGCGGATCAATCTCTCGATAGTCGAGATAGCCCAGGTTCACCCGGCGGCAGCGATCCGCCGGGATGCTCGTCGCCAGCGTGACGTGAATACGCGGCGTCTCGACTCCGCTTGCCACATCGTACCTTCCGGTCCCTTTGACATGCGTGCTGTGCGCCAGGATCGTCCCTGGAACCGTCTTGAAGCGATCCCACTGCCCCAGGAAATAATCGTGCACGTGATAGCCCACCTGATCAATCAGCGCACCATGCGTATAGGAAATCTCGCGCAGGTGCGGCGCGTAGATAATGACCTCACCCCCATCGGCAATGGCTGGCTCGGTCTTATACATAGCTTTTGCCGCCGTCCAGAGATCAGCGTAGCGCGGCGCGGGCAGAGCCAGGACGCGCTGGAAGGCACGCGGGACCGTGATGATATTCAACTGGGCCGAAAGATCAGCCGCCGCCTCAAATGCCTCCACATACGAGCCGATATACAGGCCATGCAGCGCCTGCTCATGGATAACCAGCGCGATACAGAGCAGCGGGCGATGCACAAACGCCGCCGCGCGGTGGATCACTCGTCGCACAGGCGTATCCTTCACGCCGATGGTGCGCATGCTCGTCACGAGCGCGCCTAACCAATGCGTGAAATTGATGATGTCTGGCCCCGCAATGCCAGGAAAGAGATACTTGGCTCCACCGGAGAAGCCCGCCACCTCATGCGGGAAGACCGGCCCACAGAGCACCACCTGATCATACTCGAAGATCAGCCGGTTCAACGTGACTGGCACGACATCGCCCAGCAGCCCATCGGTCAGGGCAGCAGCCTCTTCCCGCGAGATCACGCCGATAGTTTGCAGCGCGTCGGGCTGGTCCCAGCGATGATTGAACACCTGTGTTTTGGGATAGCGTTCGGCTCGCTCAGCCGCGCCGACGCCCACCAGCCGATCAATCGCCTCCTCCGCCATCGGCTGGTGCGTACCCAGCGCGATCAGATAATCCAGCCGCGCCACTCGCGGCCCCAGCGCCGCGTAGAGCAGCCGAAACAGCAGCGGGATCGGCGCGGTGCGCGTGCCATCGGGGATAATCACCAGGACGCGCTTGCCATCGGCGGGCAGCGCCTCACACACCTGGGCGATCAGGCGCTGTACCTCATCTGGCAACAGAGCTTCAGATAGGGAGCCTGTGCCGAATACCATAACGCTTTTCCTCCAGGCTAGATGCCGCCAAATGCCGAAAAGCCGCCATCAACAGCAATCACCTGGCCGGTGACAAAAGCCGACGCCGGACTCACCAGCCACAGCAGCGCGCCTACCAGATCATCCGCCGTACCCAGCCGACCCATTGGGGTGTGGGCGAGAATGGTCTGCATACGCGGCGTGGGCGCGCCGCTTCCGGCAGCGACCATCAGGTAACGATTCTGCTCTGTCAGAAAGAAGCCGGGCGCGAGCGCATTCACGCGCACCTGCGGGCTATATTCCTGGGCCATGTGGACCGCCAGCCACTGCGTAAAGTTCACCACCGCCGCCTTGGCCGCGCTATACGCAGGAACGCGGGTCAGCGGGCGCAGGCCAGCCATCGAAGCAATATTCACCACACAGCCCTGCCCACGTTCAGCCATAGCGCGGCCAAACACCTGGCACGTTTGGAATGTTCCGATAACGTTAGTCTCCAGAACCTGTGCCACCATCTGGCCCTCCAGGGCAAAGAAGGGCCGTTCGGTGTTCGTCGTGGCCTGTGGATGATTGCCCCCGGCGGCATTCACCAGAATATTCACCGGGCCAAAGGCCGCGGCAATCTCCTCAGCCGCCCGCTCCAGGGCAGCGCGATCCAGCACATCGCAGGCAATGCCAAGCGCCTGGCCTCCGTCAGCGCGAATATGCTCAGCCAGGCGCGCGCATGGTTCAGCGCGGCGGCCCATGATTGCCACCCGCGCCCCCGCCAGCGCCAGCGCCCGGGCCATTGCGCTGCCCAGCACGCCGCTGCCTCCGGTGACAAGCGCCGTCTGCTCATCAAGAGAGAAAAGTTGTCGGAACCATGCAGAGCCATCCATAAAGTCATTATGACACGTTCTCTCTGGCGCGCCAAACGACTTGAGGGTCAGCTAACAGGCTGCCCCGGTGGTGAGCATCGTCCTCCCTGTTATTGGGGGTAGAAACGCTGTTCGGCGGGAGCCGCCTTGATCCAGGCATGCGCGGGGTCGTCGCGCGGCAGCATCACGCGCCTGGGACCGGCCAGAAACCAGAGATAATACACATCGTAGCCTGGAGGCGCGGCCACCGGATGATAGCCAAAGGGCATCAGCGTTAGGTCATCGTTGCGCACAGCCGCTGCTTCATCCAGCAGACCGCGTGGACTATCGGCCCGGCTATAGAAGTATTGCAGGCCAAAGCCTTCCTCTGGCCGTATCTTGTAGAAATAGAGTTCTTCCTGCCGCGCCTCGTCCGGCAACGCCTCCACATCATGCTTGTGGGGCGGAAAGCTGGACCAGTTCCCGGCTATCGTGAACGTTTCCCCAACGAGCATCGTCGCCGCCTGCACCTGTGGGCCAAAGATGTCATGCACGTATCGCTTGTAGCTCGGCCCGCCGCGCTCATTGGCAATCACATCGGCTGGCCGCACAACCTGCGCCGGAAAGCGTTCCCGGGTTGGGCAGCGACAGACGGCAATCTCTACGCCTTCTGACCCGGCCTGAACCACAAAGCTGGACTGGCAGGGGACATAGACGCCTGTCGCCCGGCCCTCAAAGACACTGGCGCGCCCGCCCAGATGCGCAAACATCTGGTCGCTCACGCGAACGCTGCACCCCCCGGCCAGGATCACCAGCCCAACCTCATAGCCCGCGCTCTCGGCCTGATAGGTCTGGCCGCCCTCCAGCCGCAGCATGCCAAAATCCAGGTCGTTGATGGGATGCGTCTGGGGCGTCACCAGTTGCACATACCCAGGCGCAGCCGTATAGTGATATTTCAGATTCAAGAGACCGCCCTCTTTCTCAGATGCTTCTTTATGAATAAAGCAAAATCGCTGATAATGAGGTCATACTGGCCGACTTTTCTCACGCTCCGGCTGGCGCAGCCAGAGCGAGACGTGGCTGGGCTGCATCGTCTCCTGCACCACCGCCAGCAACTGCTCGCGCACCTGCTCCAGATTCACTTCATTGCGCAGCGTGGCGCTGAACGCCGCCAGCGTCTTCTCCGCATCG